>JAISTJ010000076.1 GCA_031272655.1 Tannerella sp. | reverse complement strand
AAAAAACAAGAAAAAATGAAAAAAATTATTTTGCGGTGATGAATCCGGCGTTGAGCCAGTTGCCGTAATCAAGTATGTTGCGGGTTCCGGCGTCCATGCAGACTATGTTTATAAGGCGGCTGCCTTGTGGGATTTCGACGTCGAAACGCCATGGTTCCTGCGAAATGCACATCACAGGGCTTTCGGCTGCGAGTTTGCCGTCAATGAACACCTTGAAAATCACGCTGCTGTGCATTGCGAGGAAGCGCCCGTTTTCTACCGAAAGCATGTTTTCATCAACTCCTGCAAGGGCTACAAAACGCTTGTATTCGGGCTTAATGGCATACTGAACTGACGACGGGGCGCGGAATCCCATCCCGTGAGAATATGTTTTGCCCCTGACACGCAGCGGTTTACCTTCAAAAGACTGCCATTTCTTCGGATGCCACAAACACATCGGGACAGACTGAATGTATGCGTTAGTGATATAATTCAAATCTTCAAGATAGATGTCGGGTGCAGGTGGTTGATTATCAGGCATCCTGACAAAATACGCTTCGCTTGGGATGCTTACACGTCTGTTTTTGCGGAATGCAGCAGCGCGAAGAGTAGTTGTCGCACTGATTTCCAATGGTTTGGAATATAAGGGCGACTTGCTTGTAGGCTCGCTGCCGTCGGTTGTGTAGTGGATTTCCGCACCTTCGAGCCATGGCGCTGTAAGGGTTACAATATTCTGATGTTCAAAGAAATAAGGGCGGTCGGACTTTCCCCATGGCGTGAAACGGACATAGTCTATCGGCATTTCGTCTTTCCACAATCTCGCTTTAAGAAATTCCTCTCCCATATTGATGTTTTGCACGCCCGCTTCCTGCAGGTTTGCGTCTATATCGGAAGTGCCGTCATCCGGAGTGTAACCATCTGAAGGTGAATAAGTTGTGAAGGCGTCATTCAGGTCGCGGGCTAAATAGCATTTCATGCCGGCTTTCCACATCGGCGAAATGGCGCCGGGTTTGCCGAAGACGCACATATTCGTATGAACGCCCATATAAATCAATGTGTTGATGCCCCGTTCCGAAAGGAGGGCGTAAATCTCGTCGGTCGAGGACGAAAACAGGTCGCTGTCGCCAATTATCAGGTCGGGATTCATGGCGTCCCATCCGTAGTTACCGTGGCACTCAAAGCCCGGACCGCACATGCAGCCGCCGCTGCGAGCCGTGAAGACCGCTTTTATATCGTCGCGGACGGCAGGCGCTTTGGTGCGCTCAACGGCTATAGCCCGCTCGTACTGCGGGTAGCCGGCATAAGCCGTTACCACATCGCTCGGATTCCATATCACCTGCATCCCAAGCCCGCGGGCTGTCTGCAGCACCCTGTTCATGCGCGGCGCCATCGCTGCAACCCGCTGTGAAGCAGTCATGCACCAATGCGAGTTCCACATGTCAATAACGATAATTGCTGTCTTGTGCGGGTCTAAATCTTTGAGGCCCGCTTTTTCAGCAGCTTTGGTTCCCGGAATCACCGCTCCACAAGCGGCTATTATAAGTACTAAATGCTTTATATTCATAGTTTTACGCTGTTGTTTGCTTTTAATAATCTGTTTTTTAACGTTTCAGCCCGGCTTTTGCGGATGCTTAGCGTCATCGTGCATGTCATGCCTAAATCCTGTTTAAGGACGGTTGGCTGTTCTTCTTTTATCACTCGCATGATGCTATTAATATCCTGATAATCAAACGATAAATCGAATGTTTCATCAACCGTCATTTCTTTGATTTCTGCGGCGGCGATAGCTTCTGCGGCGGCTGTACGGTATGCAACGGTCAGCCGGCTTGTCCCAAGCTCGATTCCGCCGTAGTAACGGACTACAATTACAAGTATATCAGTTAGTTCGTTGGATTTTATCTGTCCGAGAATCGGTTTGCCTGCCGTTGAAGAAGGTTCGCCGTCATCGTTTGAGCGGTATGTAAGTCCGTCAATACCAAGCATATACGCCCAGCAAACATGTCTTGCATCGTAGTATTTTTTACGAAAATCCGCAACAATCGCTTTTGCCTCGTCCGCTGTTTTAACGGGGAAAGCAAATGACAGGAAGCGGCTGCGTTTTTCGGAATACGAGCCTTCCGATGGGGCGGCTATTGTTTTATAGTCGTCGTAATTCATTGTCAATCAGGGATATGCGTCTTTTGTTCCTGTTCAAGGCGGAACGCGCGGAAATCTTTCATTATTTCTTCAATCTCTTCGATAAAATAAGGGTCTTTGACCACCGCTTTGACCATCTCGTAATATTTCTCAATCGCAGGCAGCGCACAGAGGTCTTTCCCGCGAAGCAAAAAGTAAGGCTCCTCGTTCTCATTGCACTGCTTGATCATCTGTATAGGATTTTTCATAATCAACTTACTTGTGGCATCTCGTATTCTACTCCAATGGCAAATTGCTTAAGATCAGGGTTTTGAAGGGATTTAGGGACGGAGCGCCTTACCAACTCAACTATCTTATCCGCCATCTTGCGGCGAACAAAATCTTTGTTTACAACAAGGCTTATTTCCCTGACTTTCTTGTCGTTCTTTATCCTGCGGAGGTGTTCCTGCTGTTCTTCAGGCAGTTCCATCGCTACCATCTCGGGGATAACGGTCAAGCCGCCGTTGCAGTCCACGATGTTCATCAGCGTGTAGATATTGCCGGAGTCATACTTGACCGAGTGTCGTAACGGGTTGTCTTTCACCTCTTCACACAAGCTCAACACCTGCCCCCTCATGCAATGGATATGTTCGAGCAGCCAGATGTCGTGAGGATTAACTACCTTAAAATCAATCTCTTGCTCTCTGTAAAGGTGATATTTGGGCGAGACGTAGGCATAAAACTTCTCGTAGTAGATCGGAATCTCCTCGAAGAGCGGATTGTCGAGCGGCGTAGCTGCAAGCCCACCGTCAAGCCTGTCGTAGAGCAGATTTTCGATAATGTAAGTAGTAGGCGTTTCTTCCATAACGATGTTGAAGCCCGGATCGGATTCATTGACGGATTTCAGCAGATACGGCACAATGCAGGTTGCGACGGTAGGAATGATGCCAAGACGGAAATCGCCTCCGAGTATATTCATCTCATTGAAAGCCATTTCCCTTATACGCGAAAAGCTGAAAATCGAGTTTCGCGCCTGATTGATAATCACTTTGCCTATTTCCGTAGGCTCTATGGGGCGTGAATTACGGTTAAATATCTTCACACCAAGCTCATCTTCAAGCTTTTGCACCATCATAGTCAGTGTAGGCTGGGTGATACGGCAAGAAACGGCTGCTTTACCGAAATGACGGAAATCGTCAACGGCGATGATATACTCTAACTGCTGAATTGTCATAGGTTTATGAATTTAAATTACTGCAAAGATA
Organism: Tannerella sp.; assembly: GCA_031272655.1. Lineage (GTDB taxonomy): Bacteria > Bacteroidota > Bacteroidia > Bacteroidales > Tannerellaceae > Tannerella. The sequence goes on along the minus strand of JAISTJ010000076.1, from coordinate 11,200 downwards.
ACGTTTTTTTTTGATTATAATAAATTTTATCTATTTTTTGATAGAAAAATTATATCGGCAAAAATTTTTTTGTACGGAAATTTTTTTTGAATCTTTGCAGTGGTTTTGTGTGGGAGAATAATCCCGTTAGTGATAAAAGTAGCAATTATCGTAAGTCGTTATTGCTCGCTTGTAGAGCGGCAACCTTTTACTGGTTGCCATCTACAGGCTCCGGACTTGAAGGTTTGTCGGACGGGTAAAGTTGGTAGCAAAAAGTATGAGAAAAGAGAGGCATTTTGTTCCCGCCAAACACAACAACCATTGAACATCGTTGAAAAAAAATTACGGTACGGCTTCCGGCGCAGCGGCGTTTTAGGGGTTGTATCCGGCAAAAATAGCATAAAAGTAGCTTGTTAATAACCGAATAATCAGAATACAGTTAGTAAAACCCTCTCATTTTAAATTACTTTTTTTGTGGTAACGACTTCGCTGTGTTGCGAGGTCGTTACTTTTTTATTATCTTTGCAGCCGTGATAAGTAACAAAAAGAACATACGTTTTCCTGCCGAATGGGAGCCGCAGATGGCGGTGCAGATGACTTTTCCTCATGCGGGGACTGACTGGGCGCCTTATTTAGACGAGGCTTCGGCTTGCTTTGCGGCTATTGCACGTGAGATTGCCAAGCGCGAGAGGCTGGTTATTGTTTGCGTAGATGAGGCTTCCGTTCGCCGGTTGCTGGGTTCCGGCATTGATTATGTTTCGTTTTATGAGATGCCGACTGACGATACATGGGCGCGCGACCATGGTGGAATCACCGTTTTTGCCGGCGGCAAGCGGATTATTTACGATTTTATGTTCAACGGTTGGGGGCTGAAATATCCGGCAGGGAACGACAATTTGATTACGTCGCGATTAGCGGTAGCGGGGGCGTTTGGGTCTGATGCCCAACTTGTTGATATGCAGCATTTTGTCCTTGAAGGCGGGAGTGTCGAATCCGATGGTTGCGGCGCTGTAATGACAACCTCGCGATGCCTCCTTGCACGCCATGGCGATGATGCCTGTCATGATGATGAAGCCCGTCTGAAAGAGTATTTCGGAGCGGATCGGGTTTTGTGCCTTCATCACGGGTATCTTGCAGGGGACGACACCGATGGCCATATAGATACCCTCGCCCGCTTCTGCGATGCGGAAACAATCGCATACGTCCGTTGCGAAGATGCTGATGATGAGCATTTTACCGAACTTAAAGCTATGGAAGAAGAGTTACGCATTTTCCGCACGGCAAAAGGCGCTCCATATCGCCTGTTGCCGCTTCCGATGGCGGATGCCGTTTTTTACGAAGGTGAACGCCTGCCTGCTACTTATGCTAACTTCCTGATTATCAATGGCGCTGTCTTGATGCCGTTTTACGACAGCAGGAAGGACGCCATTGCTGCGGAAGTTTTGCAACAAGCCTTTCCCGACCGCGAGATTGTCGGCGTGGATTGCCGCGTCCTCCTCCGGCAGCACGGCTCTCTTCATTGCGTTACGATGCAAATGCCTGAATATTAATAAAATAGCTTTTTTGGTTTATTTGGTTTTAAAAACAAAAAGAATTTATGTTAAAGTCTCAAAATATCTACATTTACCGTGCGTCGGCGGGTAGCGGCAAGACTTATACTCTGGCGCTCAAATATATACGTCAGCTGTTGATGGGCGACCCTAAAACGGCTCACAGGGGTATTCTTGCGGCGACTTTTACTAATGATGCGGCCGGCGAGATGAAAGAACGCATTCTCGACTACTTGCACAAAACATCCGAAGGCAATGCCGGCGCTTTCCTCGAAAATCTGAAACAGGAACTTCCTGAAACTCTGAGAAATGATGAAAAAGAGATTCAGCGCCGCGCCGGAATAGCTTTTCATGCTATCCTGCACGATTACAGCAACTTCCATGTTACTACTATTGACAGTTTCTTTCAGACAATAGTCAGGAACCTCGCGAGGGAACTTGGAATAGGGTCGCGTTTCGATATAGAATTAAATACGGAATTGCCTGTAAAAGAGGCGGTTAGCGCTGTTATTAGCGAGGCTTCAGACAAGAGTGTTATTCTTGCGCGGTTGATGAAGTTTGTGGAACATAAGCTTGAAGACGACAAATGGTCTATTGAACGCGACTTGCAGAGTTTCAGCCGTTTCATCTTCGACGAAACGTTTCAGCGTAACGAAAGCGCCATCAACAGCGCGTTCGGGAAAGATCCCGACAAAACAGCGAATGCGGTAACGCTCTGTAAACAGTTTATTGCCGTTTACGACCTGAAAATGAGCGCTTTTGCAGATAGATTTTTCGCCAAAGGTATTCCGGAAGAGGATTTTTATTATACATCGAAAGGCCTGCCGTCTTATTTCGAGAAAATCAAAAAAAGGGACTACGCTGACCCTAACAGATACGTAGATAAGGTTTTATGTCGCGATGCAGGTAAAACCGGTGATGATCAATGCTATGATTTATTGATAGAAACGGAAAATTTCAGGACAGGTAACAGAAACCTTGACAAATACAACACTGCGAAACTGTTTTTGAAATATATTTATCAGTTGGAGCTGTTGAAGGACATTGCCGAAAAGATTAACGAGCAAAACGCTGAGCAAAACCGTTTTATCCTTGCGCACACCAACCAGTTGCTGAGCGGTTTGATAGGCGACAGGGACACTTCTTTTATTTTTGAAAAAACGGGCGCGCAGATTCAAAGCGTTGTGATTGACGAGTTTCAGGATACTTCCGAGCTACAGTGGAAAAATTTCAAGGCGCTGATTTCGGAAATGCTTTCCACCGGCAGTTTCGGGATGCTCGTTGGCGACGTGAAGCAGTCAATATACCGTTGGCGAAACGGTAACTGGAAGATACTCAATGATATAGAGAATGAATTTGGAGATCAGGCGGTTTATCGCTCGCTACAAACCAACTATCGAAGCTCAAAAAACGTGATAGAGTTCAATAACAAGCTGTTTTCCGAAACGGCAAAAGCTTTGCAGGGCAACGAGAGCGATGATCGCAAACCTTTTGCCAAAGCCTACAAAGACGTTGAACAGCAACAACATAAAGAATCGGAAGGCTATGTGTCGGTTGATTTTGTGCCCGCAATCAAGGAAGAATACGACCGGGTTGTTATGGAAACTATTGCTGATAAGGTGTTTATGCTTTTGGAAGCAGGCGTTTGTCAAGGCGACATCTGTATCCTTTGCCGCAATAATAAGCATATTCGGCTGATTGCAAATGAGTTACCTCTTATTTTTGCCGAAAAATATCCCGACAGCGGCGAAAAGATCCGGATTATTTCCGAAAACGCCTATCAGTTAGGCAGTTCGGCGGCTGTAAACATGATTATTTCCGCTCTGCGGATAATAGACGAGCCTGAAAATCCTGTCCCCGCCGCGTCGCTTTTCCTCAAAACCTCGGGAAATGACGTCGCTTCGCTTTCCAAAACCGCAGTACAGGCGCTTATTGAAGATGTTTTGAAGCTTAAAATGCTGTCTTTGTACGACTTGGTGATTGAGTTATGCGGGAAATTTTTCGACGGCAATGCGGGGGCGGACGTGTTCGCTTTTATTGACAAACTCACTGATTATCTGTCGAGAAACACTCCCGACATTGGGAAATTTCTCGATTACTGGGACGAAAAGCTATCGTCGGAAACGCTTCCGTTGCCCGTTAAAGGCGTTCGCGACGGCATCCTCGCGATGAGTATCCACAAATCCAAGGGATTGCAGTTTCACACAGTCATTATGCCGTTTACGGACTGGTCAATGGCTGAAAAATCCTCACCTTTTAAAGAAAATGTCGTTTGGTGTGAAAGCGCTGATAAACAGCCGCCTTTCAACTTCCCGCTGCTGCCGGTGGAATATGGCGCACTGATGGAAAATTCGTTTTTCGGCGCTGAATATGTGGAAGAAACGTACAACCAGCAGATGGATAACCTCAATGTGCTTTATGTGGCGCTAACTCGCGCGGAGAAAAACCTGCTTGTGATAACGAAAAAGCCCTCCCCAACAGGCACAACTCTTACTATTCAGGATTTTATAATGGAATATACAAAATCGGAGCATTACGAAAAAGGAACCGTTGAAAAGCATGATGAACAGCGGGAAGAACAACAAAATGCAATAACCGTAACTTTTAATCCGGGGAAGGAGGTGAAAAATGGCTGAAAACACGTTTTTGAAAGAAGTGGCAATAGACTTGTACAATAAATTCGGCAGGAACGGCCTCTCGCAAATAACAATCGTTGCGCCTTCAAAGCGTACAAGGTTGTTTATGAACAAATATTTCGCCGAACTGTCTGCCGGTGAGCCGTTTATGCCGCCCAAGTATCTTACTGTGGTGCAGTTATGCGGAGAAACGGGCAGTCTTCAGCTGTATAATGAAGAAAGTCAGCGTATTACGTTGGTTTGGGAACTTTATCAGGCTTATAAAGCGGTGCGTGAGAGCAAACAAATACCTGATAATGAATCATTTGACGACTTTTATTATTTCGGTGAAGTGTTGCTTCACGACTTCGATGATATAGACAAAAATCTTGCTTCGGCGGAACAAATTTATGTCAATATCGCTGATTTAAAGCGCCTTGACAGCTGGTCGTTCCTGAATGATGAGCAAAAAGATGTCATAAGACGGTTCCTGAACTATGATATTGAGGAAAAAACGCAGTTACAACACACTTTTTTCGATATCTGGCATAGCCTAAGCGAAGTGTATCAGCGATTTAAAACAGCCATCAAAGCTAAAAACTTCGCGTATGAAGGTATGATGATGAGGGAAGTGGTTGAAAATCTGCAACATATTGATTTTCCGGCGTCAAAATATGCCTTTGTCGGCTTTAATTACCTGTCTGGAGCGGAACTTAAACTCTTGGAACACCTGAAAGACAGGGCTTTATATTACTGGGATTATGACCTTTATTATCTTGAAACAGAGGCAGGAAAATTCCTGAAAAACAATCTGCAAAGATTCCCTGATGAGCTTAAGTCGCACGAACACAATCACTTCGGGAAACCTAAAAAGATAGTTTTTTTGGAAGCTGACAATCCCGTTTCGCAAACCGGATATGCCTCCGAATGGCTTAAAAGCATTGATAATCAGCATAATAATTTTGCCGACGCCGACACCGCAATCGTTCTTTGCGATGTCCGAATCTTGCCGCCACTGCTCAGCCAGTTGCCTGCAGGCGTTAATCCTAACATCGCGATTCTCTATTCGCTGATGCAGTCGCGTATTGCAGGGTTTCTGATACAATTGGCTGAATTACAGGTGAAAGGCATTAAAAATAATGCTTTTGACCTCAACTTCCTGCTTCCTGTGTTGAAGAACCCTTTCGCAGCCCTGCTTTATCCCGCTGTATCTCAAGACCTCGATAACATACTGAAAACCAAACGATTAATAGTCTTTCCGGACAGTGTTTTGACAATTATTGAAGAAGGAAAGGATGTTGTAGAGGCTAAAGTGCTGACTGACAGGACACTTTTCGGGATCTGCCAAAGTCCGCATGAAATAGTCGGCTATTTAAGAAATATCATTGAGCTAATCGCTGAAAATCAGGCAATTGAAGACGAACTTGAAACTGCCGCCATATTGGAAGCGCGCAGGATGTTAAGCAGTTTGGACGCTATTGTGCCATATCTATCACGCAGGGAATCAGTGCTTAAGCTGCTGAAACGACTGCTCGTGTCGGTGAAAATTTCATATTCGGGCGAACCGGCTAAAGGCTTGCAAATCATGGCGATGTCGGATACGAGGACTATGGATTTCAAAAACCTGATGGCGCTGTCGGTCAACGACGGCGTTTTCCCTGCCATAGAGCCTGAATCGTCGTTTATTCCGCCGCTGTTGCGAAAGGCTTTCGGGCTGCCTTCCCTCGAAGATCAGGACGCGCAGGAAGCGTACGGTTTCTACCGTCTGCTGCAGCGTTCCGAAAACGTCGCTTTAGCTTACAGTGTCGCTAAAAACGGCACCGGCAAAGGTGAGAAAAGCCGTTATCTGATGCAGCTTCTTTGGGAATCGCCTCATAGAAATGCTGTTCAATGCTCCGTTTTGAGAAGTCCGCTGCCTGAAATTACAGATAAACAGGCGCTTAGAGTAGAGAAAACGGATGGAATGTTATCTTTGCTGCGGGAAAAATACAACGGCGCGACACTTCCGGGCGGCAAAAAGAAAGCGTTGTCGCCTTCCGCTTTTAACAATTATATTGACTGTCCGCTTCAGTTTTGTTTCCGATATGTTACCGGACTTAAGACGCCTGACGACCTGGATACATCGTTAGATAACGCTTATCTGGGGAGCATTTTCCATAAAACGATGGAGAAAATCTATTCCGGTTACAAAGAAATTTCCGCCGATTTTTTTAATAAATATATTGATAATAAGGGTATTACATTCGTTACGGAAAAGTTGCTCGAAGAGGCTTTTGTGGAAGAATATTTTAATACACCGGTTGAGAGGAAAGATTATAACGGCGAACAAAACATTTATTTTCAGGTCATTGCGCGTATGGTTGAGAACACGTTGAAATATGACCGGCGATACGCCCCGTTTGAAATTCTTGGTTTGGAAGAGGCGCATTACTTTGATATTGAGGGTATTTGCGTAGGCGGTATCATTGACAGGATAGATAAAAAGGACGGTTTGATACGGGTTGTGGACTACAAGACCGGAAAAACGCCTGTCGCCAATTCTTATGCATCCGAGCTTGCGGACATTTTCAAAGAAGGCAGGAAACAGAAAGCGGGTTATCAGTTTCAGACATTCCTTTATTCATCAATACTTTCCAAGCAGACCGGCGCACCGGTAGCCCCCGCGCTGATTTTCCCGCTTGCAGCCGACGATGACGACTACTCGCCCGCCCTGTACCTTCAAAACGAAGAGATAACCGATTTCAGGCTTTATGCGGAAGATTTTTCCACCCATCTGAGCGCAAAACTGAAAGAACTTTTCAGCAAATCAACCCCATTCACCCAGCCCGAAAAGGACGCCCCCTGCCAATATTGTGACTACCGCAGTCTCTGCAACAGGTGATTTTTTGGAGTTAATGATGCCTTGTTTAAAATTTTAATTATCTTTGTGCTTTAATTTTCTACGATTATGGAAACTCGGAAATACAAGAAACTGCCCTACGGCAGCGCTAATTTTGAGACAATACGAAAAGAGGGCTACGCCTACGTTGACAAGACCCGCTTCATAGAACTGATTGAGAACGAGCCTAACAGGGTGCTGTTTTTCACCCGCCCGCGCAAGTTCGGCAAGAGCCTCTTCCTGATGATGATGACCTGCTACTATGACTGTTGCAAGGCAGACATCTTCGACCTGCTCTTCGGCGACCTCTATATAGGCAAGCATCCGACGCCCAACAAGAGTAACTACATAGTGTTCAACCTCGATTTCTCCGGTCTCAATACCAACAGCGAGCAGGAGTTCAAGGAATCGTTCAACCGGAAGATGAAAAGTTCTGTGCTGTCGTTTTTCAGGGAGCATCCGACTGTTCCTAATGCGTCTGAGATTGCTCACAAGTTATTGAACTCAAACGGCGATATTGGATTGGAAGCCTTGGATTATGTTTTTCAAACCGCAGAGAACTGTGGCAAGAAGGTCTATATAATCATAGACGAGTACGACCATTTCGCCAACGACATCATAGCGCAGGCGGACGACTTGAGCGGTACAGAGTATTACCACAAGATGGTTGGCGCCAACAGCATTGTCCGCGATTTTTACGAGATGCTTAAAGAGTACTCCAAGACCATCATAGACCGCATCTTCATCACCGGCATAACCCCTATCATGCTTGACGATATGACCTCCGGCTTCAATATATCCAACAATATATCAATTAAAGGGAAGTACAACGAGATTCTGGGCTTTACAAAGGAGGATGTGCAGTTCTTGATGCGCGAAGCAGGCATTGACCCGGCTTGGATTAAGTTGGATATGGAGACGTTCTATAACGGGTACCTCTTCCACGAGAAAGGCGGGAACACCGTCTATAACCCCTCAATGACGCTTTATTTCCTGAACGAGGTTGTTGATTTGAAAGACGAGTACGAGCATATCATAGACGAGAACTTGAAGATGGACTACGGACGGATAGCGCGGCTCTTTGAAGATGAGCAGAACCGCGCCCAACTGCTCGAAATCGTTACTAACGGCTATATTAGCGGCGGCGAAATAGTATCCAAGTTCTCGCTCGACGAACTGCGCGAAAGGCAGAAGTTCCTCTCCCTGCTCTTCTACTTCGGGCTTGTTACTATCGGCAAGAAAGATAATCGCCCTATACTGCGCATCCCTAACTATTCAATCAAAAACATTTACTGGGAATATATTGAAAAACTGACACTTGCACGCAACAAGAAAATCTATATCAACACCAGCAAGCTGTCGGAAGCGCTCTACTTACTTGCTTACGAGGGCAAAGCGAAGCAGTTCATCGAGTATATACGCCGCACGTTCATCTGCGACCTCTCGAACCGCGATTTTATGCAGTTCGATGAAAAGTATCTGAAAATCATTCTGTTCCTCAACCTGAAGTACGCAAACTACTTCGTGCCGCTGTCGGAATACGAAGTGGGCGCCGGATATTGCGACATTTATCTCATGCGAAGCGCCCCGCATGCCGACCTTCCCTGCGAGTGGGTCTGGGAAATCAAGTACATTAGGCAAAAAGACGCTGACAATCCGGAAGTCATTGAAAAGAAGTGCGAACAAGCCCGCAAGCAGTTGGCAAAGTATCGCAACAGCGCATTCTTCCGCAACCGCAAGGACGTCCGCTTCCTGTCGGCAGTCTTCATCGGAAAAAAGAAGGTCGAAATAGAAGAAATATAAATCAAATACCACACATATACTTCGCCAAATGATACATAAAAATGGCAAATTTGGCGAGATTTATACTTATATTTTGCCAAATCAATATATTTTTGTATCTTTGTGGCGGATTTAAAATGGTTTTTATTTATGGAAACTCAAATTATCGGCAGGAAAAAAGAGCAAAAACGCTTGCAGGATTTGTATGGTTCGGGCAGGGCGGAGTTTGTGGCAATCTACGGCAGACGGCGTGTGGGCAAGACTTTTCTCGTTCGCCAACTGTTTGGTAGTGAATTGGTTTTCGACTTGGCCGGACTTGCAAACGCCAACACGACAGAACAACTTATAAATTTTACAATCGCGCTAAATCACGCTGGAAATAAGCAGTTTAAAACGCCCAAAAATTGGCTTTTTGCTTTTGAACAACTGCGCACGGTCATCGAAAATTCGCAGAAAAAGCGGAAAGTGGTTTTTATAGACGAAATTTCGTGGCTCGATACAGCGCGGTCGGGTTTCCTCACGGCGTTGGGCGGTATCCCGTATTATTTGAGCAAAATAGAAACAGGTTTGAGTGTTGCACAAAATATTGATAATCTGTTTTTTATGCAAAGTTCGGAACTGAAAAATGAGTTTCAAAATCTTTATGCTTCGCTGTTTAAGAATTATGCCGATTACATAAAAATTGTAGAGGCGTTGAGCACAAAAGCAAAAGGGCTGACACGCAAAGAGATTGAAGAAATCGCTCAACTTTCGAGCGGCGGCAGATTGACTACGGCGCTTAAAAATCTTGAATATTGCGGTTTTATTCGCGCTTATCATTTGTTTGGCAAGAAAAAATACGAGCAAATATATCAACTGCTTGATTCATATACATTGTTCTATTTCAAGTATTTAGCAAAAAACGAAAACAATGACGAGTATTTTTGGACAAATTCGTTGAATACTCCTCAACACAATGCTTGGGCGGGTTATGCGTTTGAAATTTTGACGTTGCAGCACGTTGCTGAAATCAAAAAGGCATTAGGTATTTCAGGAGTTCAGACGACAATTTCAGCTTGGCGCAGCGAAAAATCTGTCCCCGCAGCACAAATTGACTTGGTGATTGACCGCAAAGACGGAATTATTGACATCTGCGAGGTGAAATTTTCCAAAAATCAGTTTAGTATAGATAGAGAATATGATAAAAAACTTCGCAACAAGATTTCGGCGTTTATTTCCGAGAACAATACCCGCAAAGCCATTCATTTGCTTATGCTAACTACTTATGGTATAGCAAAAAACAAATATTACAGCGCTGTTCAAAAGGAAGTTATTTTAGACGATTTGTTCGCCTGATTGTTGTTATATCTCGCCAAATTGGACATAAAAATACTAAATTTGGCGAGATATAGCGTTTTAATCCGTAAAACATGGAGGGTTTCGCTTGCGGGGTGGTTATTGGGTGCTATTTTATGATTACTTAACATTCGGGTGGTTAAAAGTTAAATAAACTTAAATTGGAAAAAATTGTGGGGATTTTGGGGTTTTTTGGGTGTTTTTTGGGGAAATTTTTTTTGCGTTTTTCGCAAAAAATTGGGAAAACTTTGATTTTTGTGGACTTTTTTAGTACAACTTCTATGGTTTGTTACATTTTTTGTATAATTCGGGGAGGGAAAACGGGCGTTTGTTGCATTTTTTATCAATTATTTCTTAAAAATGTGTCATTTTTTGTTACATTTATTTTGAAAATATGTTTTATCTTTGCGGCGGATTTCAACTCGAAGGCGCGGCGGCGGTTTAACACGAAGGCGCGAAGACAGGACGGCACGACGTGGGTGGATATTGAACTCAAAGAACGCAGAGGCGGGAAGGCGCGACAGGTTAACACGGATGCAATAAGAGTGGTCGGCGACTCGTAGAGTCGTATGTGATTAACCGCAGGTTTTAACCTGTGGAGACTGGAATCATCACATTCCTCTGCTTACGGTTAATCACATACCGTCCTACGGACGACGATACGACAGCGGCATGACAATAGAAAGTTGAGAATTAAGAATTTAGATAATAGGCTTATATAAATTAAATAATAAGGTTATGAAATGGAATTTTAATATATTTGGTGTGTTTGGCAAGACGGGTGTATGTCTGCCGGAATCACGGATGCGGGCGCTTTGGGCGGCTGCTGGCAGGAATGTGAATTGGCTTTGTAATATATTTACTGTCAGGCGTTTATCCCCCCCCCCCCTCCCCCCGAAATGGGCTGAATTACAGGTGGTTACATAATTTACAGAATTTTGTTTTAACACGAAGACAGGAAGGCAGGACGGCACGACGTACCACGTCATTGCGAGGTAAACCCTTATTTGAGGAGGAACCCTTAGTAGCATGTCGGACATATTCGCCTCTCTCTCCCTTAT
>JAISTJ010000047.1 GCA_031272655.1 Tannerella sp. | reverse complement strand
TGCGTATGAGAGTGAGTTGCGCGATTACCTAAAGTCAAACGACGTCATTCTTAGCTTTGCAGGCAAAGAAGTAAACAATCTCGTGGATTTGCGGAAAGCGGTTGCAGATGCCGACTTGTTGAAGCCGCAGCAAATTGTAGTATTCCGCAATCAGCAGAAACAAACTATAACGATAGCGTCCAATATTATCAAATCATCCCCGTAATTCCCGTCATTTTTTCCGCAAGCGAAAAAGAAAAAGCGAACGCAGTGCTCACTGAACTGCTACTTTTTTACTCCATCCGCTGCTGCCTTTGACAATCAGCACCTGCCCAAGCGCTCGCGCAATGTCGAATACAATGTCGCCTGTTTCCTTTTTTGTGTTGTAAATCAGTGAGCCTGATAAAGAATATACGGATATGTCTTCGGCAAATATACTGCTGATATACAGCCTGTTATCATAAATATATGTAACGGCTTTACTTGACGGCACATCGGTATTGGCAGATGCGGAAAGCGGCAAGATTTTCCCGAAATCTTTCCATACGGGAGACTGTTTGTAAGCATCTACCGACGCATCAGGGACATACAGCGTATCTTTACTGATGTCCACACCGCTAAATGCCGACAGATTCTCATTTAGGCTCTGAGGAACCGGATTAAGATTAGTAACTTTTGTAATATTAACACAAAAACTAAATGAGGATTGACCGACAACCGTAACTGTTTTCGGGATAGTAATAGACGTTAAGTTTTTGCAGCGGATAAAACACTGGTTGCCAATAATCGTCAAACCGTCTTCAAACGAAACCGAGACAAGGTTCTCACAGTCTGAAAAAGCTGAATATTCAATTGTTAAAACACTGTTTGGAACAGCAACGGAAGTGAGGTTGGCACATCCTGAAAAAGCGGATTCATCAATTTTCGTTATCCCGTTTTCAAGGATAACAGATTCCAAGCCCGAATAAAAAAAAGCCGACTTGCCGATAGTTTTCACATTGCCTGGTATCGTAACTGATTTTAGATTAGTTGTATAGGCAAAAGTTAACAGCCCTATACTCGTCAGTTGATTGCCTATAGTCAAGGATTCAAGACTGCTACATCGGTTGAATGCGGTATTACCGATACTTGTTACGCTGTTTGGAATAATCAGGGATGTAAGGTTGCTGCATCCGTCAAAAGCCGAAAATCCAATTTGATACAGGTTGTTTCCAAAATTGACGCTGATAAGGGCCTCACATCCCATAAAAGCTCTGTCTTCAATACCTGTAACATTATCCGGAACAGTAAGATCTGCAAGACGTTTACAGTTAAAAAAGGCGGATGCACTAATATTTTTTAGACTTGTCCCGATTGTTAACGATATGACGCCGCTATTTTGAAAAGCGTATTGACCAAGGCTCGTAACGCTGTTCGGAATGACTATATCCGTAAGCCCGCTACAATCCATAAAAGCCCAACTGCCAATTGTTTGCACATCATTACCGATTGACACATAAGTAATTCCGATACAGTTTTTAAAGGCATTATTACCAATGCTTGTTACGCCATTCAACACTTTTACGGCCCTGATACTGTTACGGCTGTCATACCAAGGTGCATTTAGAGTGAAATTCTGCATAAAGCCTTTACCGCTAACTGTCAATGTATCGCCATCAAGCGTGGCAACTACATCTGCGACATTAGGAGAGCCGCAGTTCCATGTCGTTTGCGCGGTTGAACTACCAATTCCCGACAACGATAATAAGATTGCAAACATTACCGTTGCATTTATCCTACATAAAAATACATTCCTTGTTCCCATCTTGTTGATTGTCAATCAGTTAGGTTTTGCTTTCGAGCGGTACCCAGAGCCGGAATCGAACCGGCATGGAGTTGAATCCACTGGTGTTTGAGACCAGCGCGTCTACCAATTCCGCCATCTGGGCTTAAGGTCGCAACGTCTAAATCGTCGCTTAAAAACGCCGCAAAGGTAAGGAAAATTTTCAAATTATTGAACATTTAAGTTTTTTTAATACGAATTTTATCATAAAAAGGCTATTTTTGTGTTCTAATTCAAGAACTAATTTTTTTGACGGATGAAAAACAATTTTTGCGTTATAATGGGAGGAGGTATCGGAAGCCGTTTTTGGCCCTTCAGCCGCGAGAGCTACCCGAAGCAGTTTCTTGACTTCTTCGGCACAGGACGGTCGTTGCTGCAACAAACGGTTGACCGCTTCGCCAAAATCATTCCTTTAGAGAATATCCTGATAGTTACTAATGAGAAGTATGCTGAATTGGTCAAGGAGCAGCTACCGTTGCTTCACGAGAGCCAAATACTGCTTGAGCCGCAGCGCCGTAACACTGCACCGTGTATTGCTTACGCCGCGTATCGCATCAAAGCGTGCAATCCCGACGCCAACATCGTCGTTGCGCCTTCAGATCACCTCATACTCAAAGAAAATGAGTTTCTGGAAGCTATAGCGAAAGGGCTTGATTTTGTGCGTAATAACGATGCGCTTCTGACGCTCGGCATCAAACCGAGCCGCCCCGAAACGGGATATGGTTATATCCAAAGCAGTGAAGCGATACGGAATGACTTCTGTAAAGTCAAGACTTTCACCGAGAAACCTAACTCTGACCTCGCGAAAGTCTTTATGGAAAGCGGTGAGTTCTTCTGGAATTCGGGCATCTTCCTCTGGAATGTCAAAACTATCCTGAGTGCCGTAGAAAAGTTTCTGCCGGAAATTTCGGCACGCTTCAATCTTGGCGCCGACAAGTTTAATACTCCTGAAGAACAGGAGTTTATAAATCTGCATTTTCCTTACTGCCCGAATATTTCGGTTGATTACGGCATTATGGAGAAGGCCGGTAATGTGTTTATGCAGTGTGTGGACTTTGGGTGGGCTGATCTCGGGACATGGGGCTCGCTGTTTGATATTGCCGCAAAAGACGATAACAATAATGCGGCGCTCAAAACGCGGACACTGCTCTACGAAAGCGAGAACAACATTATCTCGCTTGGCAATTCTTCCAGATTGGCTGTTATTCAGGGACTTAAAGATTATATTGTGGCTGAAAACGGTAATGTGCTGCTGATTTGCCGTAAGGACGATGAGCAACGCATCAAGCAGTTCATGGCGGATGCGCAACTTAAATATAATGAGGAATTTATGTAATTACGGTTCCTCGTCTTCGAGGTCGTAGTGCTGATACAGGAAATCGTTGTAAGGAAAGCGTGTAACGTGTATTTCCTTTACGCGGCGGTACATCAGCGCACGTAATTCTTCAATATTAAGCATTTTTTTTGCGGAAATGAAGATGCAACCCTCCGGCATCCGGTGCATCCATGTAGCTTTCAGCTCGTCAAGAGATATGTTTTCGCGCGTCGGAGGGGTCAGGTCGTCTTCCTCTTTTGGGGTAAAAGAGAATTTGTCAATCTTGTTAAATATCATAACCACAGGCTTATGCGTGTTGTCTATCTCTGCGAGCGTGCGGTTTACTTCCTCTATCTGCTCTTCAAAAGCAGGATGCGAGATATCTACAACGTGAAGAAGCAGATCGGCGTCGCGCACCTCGTCGAGCGTGGATTTGAACGATTCAATCAACTCGGTCGGAAGTTTGCGGATGAAACCTACAGTGTCGCAAAGCAGGAAAGGCAGATTGCCGATTATCAGCTTGCGGACAGTAGTGTCGAGGGTCGCAAAGAGCTTATTTTCAGCGAAAACATCAGTTTTGCAAAGTGCGTTCATAAGCGTTGACTTGCCTGCGTTGGTGTAGCCTACAAGCGCTACACGCACCATTTTGCCGCGGTTCTTGCGTTGCGACGACATCTGGCGGTCAATATCAACAAGATCCTTTTTCAATTTGGAAATCTTTTCGAGAATTATCCGGCGGTCGGTTTCGAGCTGCGTTTCGCCCGGTCCGCGCATCGTTACGCCGCCGCCCCGTTGCCTCTCAAGGTGCGTCCACAAACGGGTCAGGCGCGGCAACATGTACTGATACTGGGCAAGTTCCACCTGCGTTTTGGCATAAGCCGTCTGCGCCCGCTGGGCAAAAATGTCAAGTATCAAGCTTGTGCGGTCAAGTATCTTTATGCCAAGCTCTTTTTCGATGTTACGCATCTGTTTGGCAGACAGTTCGTCGTCAAATATAGCTAAACCTATCTCATTATCAGATACATAGCTTTTAATTTCCTGTAACTTGCCTGTTCCGACAAAAGTAGTCTGATTAGGATGGTCGAGCTTCTGGGAGAAATTTTTAACAGCGGTAAAACCGGCAGTTTCAGCCAAAAATGCCAGTTCGTCAAGGTATTCCTTGACTTGCCGCTCGTTCTGTTCCGGCGTGATAAGCCCCACCAGCACAGCATTCTCCGATTTCGCTTCCGTTATAATAAACTCTTTCATGCAATTCTTTGCGTTTGTTTAACTTTTGTCAATTACCAACCGATTGACGAACGCAAAGATAAGAGTTTTTTCCGACATTTGTCAAGTTATACAGGGATTTCTTCTAAAACCTCAGAGAACAGCATCTATCGGCGCAATTGACATCGCATCGCCATCAAGCTCAATCTCTACGATAGTATCAATCGGCTTGAGTTCTTTTGCGGAAAACTCTATCACATTTTTGTTTACCTTCAACTTTCCGCCGCCGGCAAGATTGCAGGAAACGATTTTTGCATCGCCAAACACGGGAAGGGTGATTTTCACTTTCTTGGCATCATCCCATTTCAGGATATGCAGGTAAATCATATTCCCTTTGCGGGTGGAAACGTACTTTTCGGTAGTCTTGATAGGGCCGCCGCGTGTCTCATAAATAGTGTAGCCGTATTTCTGCAGCCAGTTGCCCATCTCTGTAAGTCGCTCAACCTGAAACGGTTCAATTTCGCCGTCGGGTTTAGGGCCTACGTTGAAGAGGAAATTGCCATCTCCACCGGCAGAGCGGATAAGTCCGTGCAGGCACTGTTCAAGAGATTTGACGCGCTCGTCGGGTTTCCATGCCCACTGGTCGCCAATAGTCATGCACGTTTCCCACGGGTGCGTGTTGTTGAACTCGCCGATTCGCTGTTCCGGCGTGCTGTAGTCGCCTGCCGCACCGGTACGGTCGTTTATCACTACATCAGGCTGCATCTGGCGGACGAAATCAATGACCCGCTCGCCACGCGCATTGTCAAACTCTTGCGGCACATCGAAGAAAATGGAAAACAGCGGCCCGTAGTTAACTATCAATTCCGCAACCTGACGTTTCAGGTAAAGGGTATAGTTTTCGAGGTCGCTTTTGTCGCGACGCACGCTGCCTCCGGGGCTTGTCAGAGGAAAGTCGGGATGATGCCAGTCGCACGTTGAATAGTATGTGCCGAAAGCGATACCCTGACGGCGGCATGCTTCCGCAAGTTCTTTCACTACATCGCGTCCGAAAGGCGAGTTCATAACATTATGCTCCGTTTGGCGGGTGTTCCATAGGCAGAAACCATCGTGATGCTTGGTAGTCAGCACAATATACTTCATTCCTGCGGTCTTAGCCACGCTGACCCAGTCATCGGCGTTGAATTTCACTGGGTTAAATTGTTTGTAGAGATTATCGTACTCATCCACAGGTATTTCCCGTCCGCGCGACCAGCCTATCTCAGTGCCTTTGAGCGCTACCGGGCCCCAATGAATGAACATCCCGAAACGCGCATCTTTCCATTTCTCAATCCTGTTTCCAGCCGCCGAAGGCACATCATAAACAACAGCCTTCTGCGCTAAAATGCCTGTAAAACAATAAGTTAAAGTAACTGCAAGTAGAAAAAACTTTTTCATATAAAAATAGATTATTTTGTTGTAAAATCAAACTTCAATCTCAAATCCCCATGCGTATTTGCAGGGGAGGTTTTCTGTAACATTGGCTGGGATTTCGACGTCCACGCCATCGCCGGCTTGTTGCCATTTCAGCGGCTTCTTGTTGCCGAACATATAGACTTTGCCGCCTTTTCGTGGGGTGATGGCAGGGATATGTAGAGATGTTTCTCGCTCTACAACAGAGGTTGCACGCAACGTCTCCGCATTCTCAGTGAAAGCATAAACTCGTTTGCTGTTTTTGCTTCGTGTGAAGTAGAAATCGCCCGAATGCCAGACGTCTCGTCCGCGCGTTTCGTAGATGCCTTTGCCGTTGATTTTCAGCCACTCGCCAACCTCGTTTAGCTGTCGCACTGCTTCGGGGTGGAACTTGCCGAACTCGTCGGGTCCGATACATACCATAAAGCTACCTCCTTTGGCGACACACTCTATAAGGCTGTGTATCACCCACTTAGCGCCCTTATAGTTTTCCGCGACAGGGTCGAAAGCGAAAATTTTACCCAGCAGGCAGATGCTCATCCAAGGCATGTTGGTTTTGAGGGCGTCGGCGGGGATTTCCTGTTCCGGTTGGAAGTAGTCGCCATAGTTGCCTATGCCACGAACGCGAATCATCACGTCCGGCTGCAAGCTGCGCATGATTTTGACCGTCTTTTTGATTTCAGGCCAGACGTCGGCGCCGAGCGACATGTCAAGGCATACCATATCAATCTTACCGTATTTTGTAAGCAGTTCGGTAAGCTGTTCGCGGTGCCGTTTTACGAAGCGGTCGGTAGCTTCGGGAGTGCGCGGGATATAGCCTGCAGGGTGGCTTATGTAGGGGCGAAAGTCGGCGTCGTACCAGTCCGGATGCGAATAGTAGAGGTCTATCTTAAAATTTTTGCGATGGGCGGCGTCGCAGAGTTCGCCTACGATGTCGCGTTTGAAGGGTGTTTCGGCGATGCTGTAAGCCACGTCGCAGTCTTCGATGACCGGTTCCAGACCGGCGCTGTCGCCCTGCAAATAGTTAAGACGTTGATGTACGCGGGTAGCAGTGTGGTACATTGAGAAGCCATCGTGGTGCTTTGTTGTGAAAGCGAAAGCCTGCATGCCGCACGATTTGAACCAGTCTATCCACTCGTCGGCGTTGAACTGCGTGGGGTTGAACGTCTTGTAGAGGTCCATGTATTCCTGTTTCTTTGCGGCGTCCATAGCTAACGGTCCGAACCGGTTGATAAACGGCCATGATGCTTCGATACCCCATTTTGAATAGACGCCCCAGTGGATGCGAACTGAGTATTTGATGTCTCTGAAGGCTTCATGGGCAGCGACCGATGCGTGGATATAATCATCGTCGGGGACATCTTCGACATAGTCTTTTGTCCATTGGTAAACGCCTATGGTTTTAGGCAGCTCTATGCCGCGGGCGCGGTCGGCGGCGACTTGCTCCGGAGTAGGGGACTTTTGTTGTTTGCAAGCTATAATTACAGCCGCGAAAGATAATAAAACAAAAAATCTCATAAATAATTGATATTAAGGAATTTATCAAAATTGCATAAACGATTTTGATACAAATTCGAGGACTAAGGGGAGTTCCATGCGCCAGTATGTCCATGTGTGTCCGCCGTCCTTTACACGGTACTCATGAGGTATCTCTGCCTTGCGGAAAGCAATGTGCATCAGACTGTTACCTTCGTAAAGAAAGTCGTCATCGCCGCAACTTATGTACCAGCGGATGCGTTTGAAACTGTCTTTCTCCTCTTGTGAAGCGTTGTTCAAAATGCCCTCTACGCTGTGGCGCTTGAAATATTCCTCAATCTTTTCATCCGAAACTTTGGTAGCGGCATCGCCGAGACGGGATTTGAGCTGTCCGAGTTCCCAGCTGCCGGTTGAAGCGCTCAACGGCGCGGCAGCGGCAAACATTTCGGGATGATGTAGCGAGTAGAAGATTGTCCCGCCGCCACCCATTGACAAGCCTGATACAGCGCGGTAGTGGCGGTCAGCCCTGACGCGGTAAGTCTTTTCGATGTGAGGAATCAGCTCTTTAAAAAAGAAATCCTCGTAGTTGAAGTCGCCGCGAATGTCGTTGAAATAGCCTCTTCGACCGGTGTTCGCATCCGGCATAACTATTATAAGATGAGCCGATTTGCCCTCCGTAATAGCCTTATCTGCAATGTATTGCACCTGCCCGAACTGTACCCAGCCGGTATGGTCGTCCCCCGCTCCATGCAACAGGTACAGTACCGGATAGCTCTGATCGGACTCTTCATATCCGGGCGGCAAATATATGGAATACTTGCGCTCGACCTTCAGGATCTCACTCTTAACGGTGCGTGTCTCATACACAACACCTCGCTGTGCCAAAGCGATGTTTGCAGTCATCACAATCATCGCATACATTAAATAAATTTTCTTCATTGTCCAACAGTATTAAAAATTTTGCGACAAAGATAATAATAATTATTGATTTTCCAATAAAAAATAAAAAAGCTTTGAAAATAATATCGCATCTGCCATTTTGTCAGTCTATAATAGTCGGCATTGTTTTTGACCAAACATAACGGAATTTCGATATAAATCCTAATTCTTAATTATTAATTCTTAATTTAAAAAAGATGAATTTAGACAATTTTACAATAAAATCGCAAGAGGCGGTGCAGAAGGCGGCAAGCCTCGTTACCGCTAAAAATCAGCAGGCTATCGAACCTGCTCATTTATTAAAGGGCGTCATTTT
>JAISTJ010000204.1 GCA_031272655.1 Tannerella sp. | reverse complement strand
GAGCGCGAAAACGTCTGCAACTACTTGGATATAGCCCTTCAGCATATCAGCGACCACATCCTTAAAATGATGCGACGCGACATCACGTCTAATCAGACCCGCGAACTGCTTGCCCGAATTCGCGACGAAGTGCCTGATATTCACATTCGTACAACATTTATGGTGGGGCATCCCGATGAAACAGACGACGATTTCGCCGAACTGTGCGACTTTGTCAAGGAAGCTCGATTCGAGCGTATGGGCGCTTTCGCCTACAGCCATGAACATGGTACGTATTCGTTTGAAAATCACGAAGATAACATTCCCGACGAAGTCAAGCAGCAGCGATTAGACCGGCTGATGAACATCCAACAGGCGATAGCGGAGGAGGTGAACGAACAAAAGGTGGGCAAGATACTGAAAACAATTATTGACCGGCGCGAAGGCGAATATTTTATCGGCAGAACGGAGTACGATTCGCCCGAAATTGATCCGGAAATAATTATCGGCGGCAAAAAAAATCTTAAACAGGGAGAATTTTATAACATACTGATTAACAGGGCAGAAGCGTTTGAATTATACGGTGAGCCGGCAAAAAAATGACCAAAAGAAAAATTTTTTTTGAAAAAAAAGTTGCAAAATATTTTTTTATTTCGAAAAAAGATAAT
The DNA here is from genome assembly GCA_031272655.1 of Tannerella sp. Classification (GTDB taxonomy): domain Bacteria; phylum Bacteroidota; class Bacteroidia; order Bacteroidales; family Tannerellaceae; genus Tannerella. The sequence continues at coordinate 12,144 of JAISTJ010000204.1, read as the reverse complement.
ACTTTTGTACCGAAATAACGAAGCAAATGTTCTAACTAATCATACTCATAAGAGAATAATAATTGAATATTGAAATATGAAAGATGTCGAACTGGTTACCGCATTATCCGAACAGATGGATATGCCTCCTAATGAGGTAGTTAACATACTGTCAACATTATATTTGTTGATGGGGGATGCTATTTCCAATGGTGGAACGGTTACGGTCAGCGGGGTGGGACAGTTTGAAGCCAAAAAGAAAGCCGAGCGTATATCCGCCAATCCGACAAACGGTAAGAGGTATTTGATCCCTCCAAAGCTGACGCCTGTTTTTAAACCCGCGCCATTCTGGAAGACTATCTTAAAAAAATTAGATGAAAAATGAATGAACGTACTAACATAAGAGCATTATCGGACATTCTGGTTGAACACACCAGTTTGAACAAGTTGAAAGCCGAAAAATTCATTGACACCCTTGCCGAATTCATTAAGAAAGGCATTGAAAAGAACGGTGTGGTGAAGGTTTTGGGGCTTGGAGTATTCAAGGTAGTGCTTGTCCGCGAGCGCGAAAGCGTTCATGTTCAGACCGGCGAGCGGATAGTGATACCCGCCCACCACAAGATTTCGTTTATCCCCGACAAATCGTTTAAAGATCATATAAATCGCCCGTTCGCCTTCTTTGAAACCGTTGAAACGACGGATGATATCCAGCCCGGCAGGTATTCGTTTGATACGGAAAACTTTGCTATCGGTAATTATAAACTTGAAGATGAAGCTCTTCCGCAGGAAGAAGAGGAAGTATCTGAAAATGAGGAAGTTGTAAGTAGGGAAAAAGCTTTAAGTAACGCATCCATCGAGGAAAACGGCGCAGGTGAACCGGAAGAAAACGAGCCGGATAATTTGGAAGAAAAAGAAAACTTCAATAACAAATATCCCGAACAGCAACAGCAGCAACAGCCTGAAACTCCGGTGTTTGTAGTCCCCGAAGATGAAAGTACGCAGTTAATTCAGGCTGAAGAAAACAATACGACAAACAAATCCCGTCCTGAAGAATCGGAATTGGACCTCGAACAGGAATTAGAACTTGAACCCGAGGACGAAGAGGATAAGGAGGAAGTCAATAAGTATAGATCGGGTTATCACAGACACAGAATGAGAAAAAAGAAGAAAACTATACCCGTGTGGGTATATTTTGTGGCTATTCCGCTGTTTATCATGGCAGGAGCCGGTATAGGCGCGTATGCTTTCCTGAAGATTCATACGGATAATGGTACAGAAAAAGAACCTGCTACGGAGTTCACCTCGCAGTTTTCAATGCCATCGGAAGAAGGATCTGCGGAAGGCGGTGAATTTGAAGAGATAGGTATAGCAGTGGACAGCACGGAATTTGCAAGACATTCCGACGTAAATCCCTCAGAGACAGACATTAACAGAGTGATTGCGGAAGACAGCGTTTCGAGATTGTCGGAAGAGGAAAAGAAATCGTCTATAGACTGGCTTGCGCCCTCGTCGGGGCAGACGCCGCAGCAGACTACAAGGCGTGCAAGTGCAAACCGTCCGCGTCAGAACAGCAACACAACGAACCGTAGCACAGATTCCAAACAGGCATCAACAACCGCCACGCAGACGAACATCCCGTCACGGGTAGTCATGACGGCAGGCATGAGCCTTACTCAGATCGCCCTTCAATACTACGGAGACAAGATCTTCTGGGTTTATATCTATGAATATAACAAAGATAAAATCAAGAATTTCGACAACATCCCCGTAGGAACGGAGATAAAGCTGCCGCGCCCGAACGTTTACAGCATAGACGCAAAAAACAAGCTCTCGCTCGACAAAGCGCTTCAGAGACAGCGCGAACTGATGAAACAGCAGAGATAGAATATTTGCGTAGAGAAATCCTAATATTTCCTAATTGTTGAAAAGTTTAATAGCTAAATGCTACAACTTTGTAAAATTATTATTACCTTTGCGGCGCCAAAGCGGGTCGTGAAGTGGAAAGAATTTTCGCCAAACCCGCATTAATGCAAAACAGTAATGTAATTCAAAAACAATAGTCTTATGGCTGAAAAAACAAGATACACAGACGAGGAATTGGAAGAATTTAAGGCAATAATTCTTGAAAAACTCGACAAGGCGAAGCGCGACTATGAGCAGTTGCGCGACGGAGTTACTAACTATGAAGGTAATGACGTTTCGGACACGTCGCCTACGTTCAAGGTGCTTGAAGAAGGCGCTACAACGCTGTCCAAAGAGGAATCGGGACGGTTGGCGCAGCGTCAGATGAAATTTATCCAGAACCTTCAAGCAGCGCTTGTTCGCATTGAGAACAAGACTTACGGTATTTGTCGCGAAACAGGCAAGCTGATACCTAAGGAGCGCCTCCGCGCTGTACCCCACGCAACATTGAGCATTGAAGCTAAAGAAAGTGGAGTTAAGTAAATTACAGCGTAAACGGATACTCATAGCGACATGCTGTGTATTGCTGCTACTGATATTTGACCAGACCTCGAAAGTGCTGGTCAAGACTAATATGCGCCTCTATGACAGCATAGAAATCTTTTCATGGTTCAAAATCTATTTCACCGAAAACCCGGGTATGGCTTTCGGTATAGAACTGTTTGATACATACATACTTACGATTTTCAGAATAATTGTAGTCAGTGCGCTGGGGTGGTTTATTTTCAAGCTCATACGGCGCGATTTTAAGTTTGGTTTTATCATTTGCTTGTCGTTCATACTTGCCGGTGCACTCGGCAATATTATTGATTGCGTGTGCTACGGTGCGCTGTTCGACAATAGTTACGGGCATGTGGCGACTTTTATGCCCGAAGGCGGCGGCTATTCCACGTGGTTTCACGGCAGGGTTGTTGATATGCTCTACTTCCCGCTTATAAAGACAGTTTTGCCCACGTGGGTTCCGTTTATGGGCGGACACGAGTTTGTCTTTTTCCGTCCGATATTCAATGTCGCAGACTCGTCAATCTGCGTGAGCGTTTTCACACTGCTTATCTTCTATCGCCAATCGCTTTCGGCAAGCTTCGCAAAAGAGAAAAACTCTTAGTAATCAGGAGTATATGAATAAATTCGTCGCTTATATTGTTATTACACTGCTTGTTATGACAGCTTCATGCAGCAGGGTGCCGAAGTTTGTCCTTTCGGAGAAAAAGATGCGCTCGGTGTTGTATGACATGCAGCTTGCAGAGGCGTTTGTAGAGACGAATTACGAATCGTATCGCACTTATGATGAGCGGAATGCACTCTATAAATCGGTTTTCGCCAAGCATAACATTTCGCAGGCGGACTACGATACGTCCCTGATATGGTACGGCAAAAACCTTGACCTGTACATGCAAATCTACAAGCTTGTGCTTCGCGACATCAATGCGTCAATCGCCAATCTCGGCGATATAAAGCCAAACCCGCTTTCCGGCGATGTTTCCGCCAAAGATTCGATTGATGTTTGGATTTACAACCGCAACTTCACGTTTAGTCCCGACCGTTTGAAAAACGTCCTTGTGTTTGATATAGAGCCGAAAGTGCCCTATTCATCAGGTAGTTCGTATGTTCTTGGCGTCAATGTCTGGGGCTTGGGCGCGGGCAAAAATCTGAAATGCTATCCGCGGATAAGCGTCAATGCCGTTCAACAGGATACGATAGTAACTGTTAATCAGGACATTACATCTGACGGGTATTATGAAATTTTGATGAAAACGGCAGCAACCAAGCAGGTAAAACGTGTTTATGGCTATCTGATGCTTAATTCATCGGAAAAGTCTTATCATCGCATTTATTTGGACGACATCAGGCTGATGAAGTATAATTACGGCTCTAAAGCGTTACGCATTGATAATGAGACTGATACAATCCCGCCTGTTTAATTCATTGCTTGCTTAATGCCATCCTGAACACAGTCCGACCGTCTTTTGAGGTATAATGAATCAGTTTGCCGCCGTGTAGCCGCATGATGTAACGCGACAGGCTCAACCCTATGCCCGAACCGTTGGGCTTGGTGGTGAAAAACGGCACGAAAATATGCGGTAAGACTTCAGGCGGAACATGTGCGCCATCGTTTGATATTTCTATTGCCGTTTCTTTTTCTTCGTTATTGATTTTTATTATAATATGCTTACAATCAGATACTTCCATTGCGTTTTTCAACAGATTGATTACAACCTGCTGCATCTGGTTTTCGTCGGCAGTAGTCATGATGGCTTCATCTTCGGGCTGCGTTGTTTCTACGCTAATCTCAATGTCTTTGTCCGCCGCATCCTGTTTGTGCAGCTGAACGACCTTTTCTACGAGCGTGCAGATATTGAACGGCTCTTTTTTCGGCGCAGGAACGGATGTGAACTTGCGGTATGACTCAACAAAACTAAGCAAGCCCGAAGCAGTGCTGTTGATTGTTTCAAATGCAGTCAGCGTATCTTCAAGAGCGGGTTTTGAGCCGTTTTTATACAAACTCATCATCGTTTCGCTAAGCGAGGTGATCGGCGCAATGGAGTTCATTATCTCGTGTGTCATAACGCGAATGAGACGTATCCATGACTCCATCTCTTTGGTTTCCAGTTCGTTACCAATGTTGTTAAGCGTCAGTACCCGCATCATTCCGCGTTTCAACTTAATATCAGATACGCGCAGGCTTATCAGGATTTCTTCCTTCTCGCTTGCAAGAGGCAACTGGCGGCTTTCACCGGTACGCAGACCCATGAAAATATCCGGAAAAGTCTCATCTATATTTTGCAGTTGATTGAGGTGCGTAAGTATCGCCAAACCAAGCATTTCCAGAGCCGTACGATTCACTTTATGGACTATTCCCCTTTCGTCGGCAATGATGATTCCGGTTGAGACGCTTTCGAGTATAATGCTCAGAAATTGCTCATTTTGAATAACTTCCGTGCGCGCCATCTCAAGAATTTCTTTTATCCTGTTGAACATCATGTTCATTTCGCGCTCGCGGGTTGTCAGCTTTTTGTCCGAGAACCTATATGTGTAATCGCCGTTTTCAAGCGCATTGAGCAGGAAGATGATTTTCTTGTTGTACGTATCAAAATGCTTTAATTGCTTCGAAAGGAAATAGATTATCAAAGCTATAACTATCAGAGTATAAATATAATACCCCTCGAAAATAAACCACCCGCCCGCTGCAGCAGCAACAACGAGCAGGACAGTGTAAAGTATCAATTTATGCCGAATTGATTTGAACATATTCTGCAAAATTACAATTTTTTTCCTTTTTCGAGGTTCTTATTTGAAAAAAAGTAGTACCTTTGACGCAGGTTTTAAATAGAATTGATATGAAAAGAATAGTTTTACTTGCAGGTTTAACATCCCTGCTTTTTAGTTGTACACCGCAACACGGTTATAAAATTGTCGGCAGTCTCAAAAATATTCCCGACAACACGGTTTTGTATCTCAAGTATCGTCTGAACGGCGAAAATTTTACGGATTCGACTTATGTTGTTGATAATAAGTTTGTTTTCAGCGATACAGTAGAAACTCCTTTCAGGGCGCAGATTGAAAAAGGCGACGCCAAACTGCTCGGTCGCAATCTTGATTATGTAACTTTTTATGTTGAAAAGGGGCTGATTAAGATGGAAAGTCCCGATAGCCTCCGGAATGTTGTGATTACCGGCTCGGCGCTCAATGATGAAGACCGGAATTGGAAAGCTATCAAACAAACTATTACTGATGCACGGCAGGCATTGATTGAGCATTACTACAGTACAGATGAGAATATGCGTGATACTGAGGAGTTTAAGAAGCATTACGAAGCTTTGAGCGATTCTATCAGCGCAAAAGAAAAACAGCTTGCCGAGGATTATATCAATGAGCATCCATCATCGTTTATCGGTCTGGATCAGTTGTTTTTCAACCTTGTAGGCTATAATCCCGATGCTGCCAAAGCGGAAGAACTTTTCAACCGGTTTTCGCCCGAACTGCGGGAATCGCCGGCAGGGAAAGAGATTGCCGAGCAGATTGAGGAATGGAGGAAAACATCAGTCGGATACCCCGCGCCTGAGTTTACACAGGACGATCCTGATGGTAAGCCGGTGAGCCTTAAGGATTTCAGGGGTAAATACCTGCTTTTGGATTTTTGGGCTTCATGGTGCGGACCGTGCAGGAATGAAAACCCGAACGTCGTGAAAGCGTATAACCGCTTCAAAAACAGGAACTTCACTATTCTTGGAGTGTCGCTCGACAACGGCGAACGTAACGGCAGGGAGAGATGGCTTAAGGCCATTAAAGACGACAACCTGACATGGACGCACGTCTCCGACCTTAAATACTGGAACAATGAGGTATCCCGCCTTTACGGGATACAGGCTATTCCTGCCAATTTCCTGATAGATCCCGACGGCATAATCATCGGCAAAGACCTTCGCGGGGTGAAGTTGACGGAAAAATTAGAAGAGGTGCTCGGAGAGTAACTTTTCCGTATCAAAAATTGTACTTTTTGATTTTGTTATAAAGTGTTTGCCTGGTTGTGCCAAGCTCATCGGCTGTGGCTGTAAGATTATTGTTGTGTCGTTTTAATGATTTGATTATCAGTTGCTTTTCTGCTTCTTCAAGCGTAATGATTTTAGGCATCTCGTCCGAACGCTTGTTCAGCAGGATCTCATCTGCCTGAAGGACAGCGCTATCTGACAAAATCACTGCCTTTTCGAGTGTGTGCTGCAGCTCACGTATATTGCCGTGCCAAGAGTAATTTTGCAGCTTGCGGACAGCTTCGGCGGAAAGAGTGATGCCGTTTTTCTTGTATTTGCCGGCGTATTTGCGCAAAAAGAAGTCGGCGAGCAGCGGGATGTCTTCGCGCCTTTCGCGGAGTGGCGGCATTTCAATCTGGATAGTGTTGATGCGGTAAAGCAGGTCTTCACGAAACTCGCCTTTGGCGACCATTTCGGGAAGATTGCGGTTGGTGGCGCACAACAGGCGGATATTGACTGGTATGGGTGTATTGCTTCCTACGCGCCTTATCAGCCTCGATTGCAGCGCGTTAAGCATCTTTGCTTGAAGCGGATACGACAGGTTGCCTATTTCGTCGAGAAAAAGCGTGCCGCCGTTTGCCGCCTCAAATTTGCCCGCCCTGTCGGTTTTGGCGTCGGTGAAAGCGCCCTTGACATAGCCGAACAGCTCGCTTTCAAACAGCGTTTCGGTTATTGCGCCCATATCAACCGTTATGAGAGCCTCGTTGTTGCGTGATGACAGTCTGTGTATCTCTCTGGCTATCACTTCTTTACCTGTGCCGTTCTCGCCTGTTATCAGTATGTTGGCGTCAGTGGATGCAATTTTTTCTATCATTCGCCGCAAACTGTCCATTATTGCCGATTGTCCCCAACAGATCGCCGTTTCGCGGTTTAGTTCGCTGTGCAAAACAGACTGTTTCTCGCGCAAAAACTTCACTTCTTTTCGCGATTCCCGCAGATTATAAGCCGATTGCAGGGTTGCAACCAACTTGGAATTATCCCATGGCTTGACCACAAAATCAGTTGCTCCGCGCTTTAAAGCGCTGACTGCTAAATCTATATCTGCATAGGCGGTGAACAGGACGACCGGCAGGTCCGGCTCATGCTTTTTTATCTCCGAGAGCCAATACAAACCTTCATTGCCGGAGTTGATGCCCGCCGAAAAATTCATGTCAAGCAACGCCACATCGGGCTTTAAGTCCCGCAACGCATCATAAATGCCGTTTGGCGACGGCAACAGCGTTACCGTCTCAAAATAATTCGACAGTAAAAGGCGTAAAGCCGTCAGTACGTTCCTGTTATCATCAACAATTAGGATGCTTCCTTTTTTCATTTGTCAGTTTTGAAAATGCTTTATTTTGAGAATGCAAAGTTAATAAAAATCATTTAATTCGCCCTCCAGTAATCCAAGTTCGTTTGTAATACGGGGATGTAAGATTGCTTACGGTTACTCCCCGCGTGGCGCTTACGTGAACGAAACGCCTGTTTTTCAGATAGATGCCTACATGCGTAGGGACATCGGGCGCGTCGTTGCCGAATGTGTGGAAGAACACAAGGTCGCCTTCGTGAAGGTCGCCGCGTTTGATACGCACGCAGTTTCGCCGAAGAATCAATGCCGAATTGCGCTCAGTATCAATGTTATAGACTTGTTTGAAGATAATCTTCACCAACCCCGAACAGTCCACGCCGGCCTTAGTGTTGCCGCCCCATTTATGCTTTACCCCAAACCATTGACTGCAAGCCTCATACAATCTCAGATTGTCATCCGGAGTTATCCGGAAGCCGTACATTTTCGACAACTTGTCCCTTTTTTGCTGTTCAATCTGCTGATTATGAGAGGTTTCCCTCTTATCATATCGCCGGCTGTCAGTGTAAGTTCTTTTTGATGAGCATGATACAACGCTCATCAAAATAAAAGCTGCAACGAATATATCTTTTTTCATTGGGTTGCAAAAGTAATACAAAAAACGGGATTTCGGGCAAAAAAAACGGGAACTTTTGCAAGTTCCCGAAAAAATGATTGTTATGTTAAAAAGAACATCAGTCTTCTTTTTCTTCTTTTTTTGTTTTCGGCTTAGCCGTTGTTTTCTTCGGTTTGGTTTCTGTTTCTGCCTCTGTAGCAGGCGCTTCTGCAGTTTTCTTAGCTCTGGGCTTTGCTGCAGGCTTCGGTTTCGGAGCCGCTACTGCGACTTCTTCTACTGCCTCTGTTACAGGCGCTTCAACTACCGCTGCCTCTGCAACTGCTTCAACCACAGCCGCTTCAGCCGGTACGGGCGCTTCAACTACTTTTTTGGCAACCGTTACAGGCTGCGGTGCAATAATTTCCGCCGGTTTATCGCCGCCAATCCTCTGTACGGATATGTATGAGCGGTTATTTTTCGTCTTACGGAAGACTACTAAACCGTCAATCAGCGCATAGATAGTATGGTCTTTGCCTATACCCGCGTTTTCGCCCGGATGATGCTGCGTGCCACGCTGACGGACTATTATGTTTCCGGCTTTGGCGAACTCGCCGCCAAAAAGTTTCACTCCAAGTCGCTTGCTTTCTGATTCGCGACCGTTCTTAGAACTACCTACTCCTTTTTTGTGTGCCATTTCTTGTTTCTCCTTTCAACGTTTTATGCAACAATCTCTTTAATAATCACTTCCGTAAACTGCTGACGGTGTCCGTTCAGTTTGCGGTGCCCCTTACGCCGTTTCTTGTGGAATACGAGGACTTTGTCTCCTTTTACGAGCGGCGAAATAACTTCGCACACTACTTTAGCGCCTGATACTGTGGGCGTTCCGATCGTGATTGCTCCGTCGGCGTCAACAAGTAAAACCTTGTCGAACTCAATCGTGCTGCCACTTTCAGCTTCTGCTATGTGGTGCACAAATAATTTTTTTCCTTTTTCAGCTTTAAATTGCTGACCTTGAATTTCTACTATTACGTACATCTGTCTAATAATTAACAGGTTATAACCCGGAGGCGGGCGTCACTCCGACGTCTCTTGACTGCCTGTGAGGTAAAATCAGGGCGCAAAATTACTGCTTTTTTTTGAATCTGCAAAATTTTTGATAAAAAAATCTTACTTTTGCACTTGAAAAAAACATTATTTATATGAAAACAATTTTTAAAATATGCTTAATATCAGCCGTTTGTATAAGCGCGGTCAGTTGCGGGAACGTTAAGAACGACGCGGCGAAGAGTAATTATACCCAATACGTTGATCCGTTTATCGGCACCGGCGATCATGGACATGTTTTTCTTGGCGCAAACGTGCCGTTCGGTTTTGTACAACTTGGCCCGGTTAATATCAGCGAGGGCTGGGACTGGTGTTCGGGATACCATATTTCCGACAGTACAATAATGGGTTTCGCTCATACACACCTCAGTGGCACAGGAATTGGCGACCTTGGGGACGTCAGTTTGCTGCCTGTTCTGGGCGCCGTCAAACTTGAAAAAGGCGTTCCCGGCGATCCTGCATCGGGGATATATTCTTACTTCTCGCATAACGATGAAATTGCTCGCGCAGGATACTACTCGGTCTTATTGAAGCGCTTCGGCATAAAAGCCGAACTGACGGCTACTAAACGAGTTGGTTTTCACAAATATACGTTTCCGCAGTCGGACGATGCAAGGATAATTATAGACCTGCAGCACGGGGTAGGCTGGGATGCACCGGCAGAATGTACTGTTAAACAGGAAAGTAACACTATTGTATCAGGCTATCGTTTTTCCAAAGGTTGGGCTAACGACCAGAAAGTCTATTTCACTGCGGTATTCTCTAAGCCTTTCAAGAATTTTATCATAGAAGCGCCTGACAATAAGAAAGTGTTAGGACAAGCTGTTTTTGATGTAAAACAGGGTGAGGTTATCTATGTTAAGGTGGCTCTTTCGCCTGTCAGTATTGAAAATGCTAAGGAAAACCTTGCCGCCGAGCTGAAAGGATGGGACTTCGACAACACAGTGAAAGCCGCAGATGCTGCTTGGAACGAGGAACTCGGCAAGATTGACTTTAAGTCGTCGTACCCCGCAACTATGCGTAAGTTTTACACTGCGTTGTATCACACGATGATAGCTCCGTCTGTCTTTTGTGACGTCAACGGCGATTACTATGGATCCGACAAACAAATTCACCGCAACGCTACCTTTACTAATTACACAACGTTCTCATTATGGGATACATACCGTGCTGCGCATCCATTGATGACCATACTTCACCCTGAAAAGATGCCCGACATCATTAACACGATGCTCAACATCTATCGCGAGCAAGGCAAACTTCCGGTATGGCATCTTGTTGGCAACGAGACAAACTGCATGGTCGGCAATCCGGGCGTCTGCGTAGTAGCTGACGCAATTACTAAGGGCTTTGACGGCTTCGACAAAGAACTGGCTTATGAGGCGCTGACAACATCCTCACTATTAGACGAGCGCGGGCAGAAACTCATGCGCGACTATGGCTACATTCCTTTTGATAAGGAGGGCGAATCGCTTGCCAAAACGATGGAATATGCAATAGCCGATTGGGCTGTTGCACAAGTGGCTTTACAAATGGGCAAACAAGATGATTACGAATATTTTATGAAGCTAAGCAAGTCGTATAAGGAGTTTTTTGACCCCGAAACTAAGTTCATGCGCGGCAAAGATTCTGAAGGTAAGTTCCGTGAGCCGTTCAACCCGTTCCGTTCTATACATGGCGGCAACGAATATACAGAAGGCAATGCGTGGCAATACACATGGCTTGTGCCACATGACGCCGACGGACTTGTTGCTCTCTTTGGAAGCGAAGAAGAGTTTCTCGACAAACTTGATTCCCTCTTCCTTGTTAGCGGGGATCTCGGCGAAGGCGCATCTCCGGACATCAGCGGTCTTATAGGTCAATATGCACATGGAAACGAGCCAAGCCATCATATATTATATCTATATACTCGCATTGGCTATCCGGAAAAAACAGCTGAAAAAGTGCGTTATGTGCTTGATAATCTTTATACCGACAAACCTGCAGGATTGTGTGGCAATGAAGATGTAGGACAAATGTCGGCATGGTATGTGCTTTCTGCGCTCGGTTTCTATCAGATAGAGCCTTCCGGCGGACGTTATTACTTTGGCAGTCCGGTTATGGACGAAGCTGTAATAAATGTAGGCAATGGCAAAACATTTACTGTTAAAGCGTTGAATAACAGTTCTTCTAATGTGTTTATCAACTCAATAACGCTCAATGGCGAACTGTATGATAAACTATATATAGATTTTAAAGATATTGTAGCCGGCGGCGAATTAGTTTTTGAGATGCGAGAATAAAAATTTTTTCAAAAAAAGTTGTGCATTTCAAAAAAAGCAGTATCTTTGCAGCCGCTAAAAGCAACGGGATGTAGCACAGTTGGCTAGCGCGCCACGTTCGGGACGTGGAGGTCGGACGTTCGAGTCGTCTCATCCCGACCACTTTTTCGAAAACGGCTTCACTCGTTTGGTGAAGCCGTTTTTATTCATCGCCATTAATAACATCAAAGTTATGAAACATAAATCAACCATTTTAATTTTAACAGTATTATTATTGGTTCCGTTTTTTGGAACAGGTCAGAACATACAATCGCTTGCCGAGCAGTTCAGGTCGCAGCCGGAGATGAAATATCGTCCGCAGGCTTGGTGGCACTGGTTGGGGACTAACTACTCAAAAGAGGGTATCACTAAGGACTTGCGCGCGATGAA
>JAISTJ010000210.1 GCA_031272655.1 Tannerella sp. | reverse complement strand
GGGGCTTGACGGGGGATGTAGTTAAGGCGGCGCTCTTCGGGCGGTAACTGGCAATCGCCCACTATGCGATTGAGCCAGGTGTTAACGACCTCTATCTCTAACTCGTTAACGCCCTCTTTTACGTTGCCGCTGATATTCAAGCGGTACGGAGGCGTCCATACGCCACCGACGTACTTGCCGTTCAAATTTACTTTTGCCATGACTGCTACCTTGCCGAGGTCTATTGAAAGCTGCTTTTTAACTAAGGACTGCGGGCATTGGAAGTGCGTCTTATAGACGGCTGTGCCTGAGAAATAGCGTATTCTGTCGTCCTCGCTTTGAGACCAGTCTTGCAGAGTATTAAAAATTACCGGCTCGGATGGTCCGCGTTTTATGCTGTCGGACTCGAAGGTTACTGTCCATGGGGTTGATATTTCTACTTCGTCATTGCGAGGAACGAAGCAATCTCTTTCTTGTTGTTGGGATTGCTTCACTGCGCTCGCAATGACGGACGATGAATTAGGGGATTGCTTCACTGCGCTCGCAATGACGGCGTTGGAAGGCGAGAAGACTACGAAACAACTTTCGCTGTCTTCGAGCTGCAGCGGGACAACGGTAGTCTCGCCGCGACGCTCATACACGAGCAGCGGACGTATCTCGCCGGTTGCAGGCAGCCACAGTTCGGGGGTTAAGCCAACGGAGACTCTAAACGCCCCCTCAAACTGCACCTTATAGTCGTTCTGGTTTGAGATGAAATATATCTCTCGAGCATAACCATGACTGTTGCCGCCACCTCTTGTAGCTTCCGTTTCCGAGCGATGCGCAAAAACAATTTTCTCGTGCGTAGCTTGGAAATCGGGGGTTATACCCAGCGTTTCCAAGGCTTCATCTACGCTCATGTTTTGCAGTATTTTTCCCTTACCGTAAGTTATTACTTTAGCGTCTGATTTCCAGAGTTTTGCAGCCAACTCGCTCACTTGGCGGTCGGATTCGGGATAGTTTGCAAGGCTTGGCGAGGTCTTGGGCGGAGAGCCGAGTACAGCGACGCCATCGGCTATCAGCTGTTCGATTTTTTGAAGCAGTTCGGGGCGCATTGTTTCGAGCGGCGGCAGTATAAGGAGGCGGTAGGCGGCGCCGTGTGGAAGTGTTAGAAGACCTTGCGAAGTGGCGGGTTGGACGCCGGAGCTACTCTCTGTTGCGGGTTGGAAACCCGCACTCCTACAGCCGAGCAGGACGTCAGAGTTGATGTAGTCGAAGTGATAACCGGCGGGGAAGGTAGTATTTATCTCACCGGCTTTTGAATCGCGCTCACGTTTCTCGAACTGACCGCTGTTAACCGGCACGTTCTCGCCAATGAAAACAGCGGCGTCGGCTATGTTTCGACCGCGTTCAAGCATTACGCCGCAGCGTTTCAAATATTCGGTAAACAAGTCTGCCTGACGAAACCAAGTGTTCTTACGGTTGAACTCGATGCCGAACCATGACTTGATACCCGGCGTTAGTTCTTCGTATGGCTGCTCGATGTAAACATGTATCACTGCGCGGGTCATGCCTTCCGCAAAAGCGGCATCCCCAAAGCGTTTGAGCGAAGCGGGATGGTGATAGAACGTGCTACCGCCATCAGTGAACGCTTCCGCATAGACGCGCCCCTTATTATATATGTGTGCGCTCGAAGCAGCTACCGGTATATATGGCTTGTAACGGTCTTCCCAGAACTCGCCTCCGATATTGTCGGCATACTTGCCGTAGAGCAGGAACTCGCCTGGAAAGCCCCAGTCGCCGTAGTTCTCCAACCATGTAGTAAGTCCGTGTTGATGCGCCTTTTCTGTTAATCCAAGTACATAGTTGGTAGCGGTCATATCGGCTGTAAGGCGGCGAACGTCCCAAAGAAAGCGGTCGGAAATAGCCTCGTTACCAATCACATAGCCCGTCATAACCGGTAGAAACGGCATCGCGTCGTAGCCGTAAACGGTCTTGAAGGTATCTAAGAACCTGTCTGTGAAGTTTTGTCCCGACTTCTCCCAACTGTCGTTAATGATGACGCGGAAAGTACTGCGGTCGGCAGGGGGTATGCGGCGCATGACCTCGCCTATGAAGCCGTCGAACTGTGCATCTATGAAATCGCGGCTCATCTTGTCCATCTCCAAGCCGGTGCCTTCGAGCGAGGCCGGAGAGTTGTGAACGTAAGTAGGAACCATGCCGGTACGAAGTATAACCCACTCGCCTGCAGGCACTTCCCAAGTCAGCATCCCGTCTTTGCCCAGCTTGTCGGTGAGGTCAACGACCTGTTCCGGCTGCGCTACAACTGACGACGGAACGGTTGCCTGCTGCTGCTTCCACTGATACTCGTCCCACGAAGGCGCACTGCCCTGATACAGCTTGGCAAGCAACTTTTCGGGATACTCCTCAACGACAGGCGTAGCAGAAAGGATGATTTTACCGACGCCGTTGACGCTTCTTCCTGTGTTGTTGAAGATTATGCGATACTCGTCGGAAACAGTCTCGTCGAAAGCCACCGCAACAGGCGCGTATGGTACGTGTCCTACGTGCAGCATCGGAAGTGAACGGTTGAGAGTAAACTCTTTAACAGTACGAAACTCGCCGTCGGTTTTTGCCTGCAGAGTGGCTTCGGCAGCAAGCAGACCGGCCGGATAGATTGTCAAACTGCGGGCTATATGCGCTTTCGGAAGTTTGAGCGTTATGATTGCCGACCCTGATTGAGGCAAAGTCGCTACCGCAGACTCCGTTTCCGTCCGCATCGCTTTGACGCCCGGAATGATATACCTCAAAGCTATATCGGCTGAATCGGAGACATGCGGCAAATAACGTATGCGCCTCGCCATTTCGGACGTCGGTTTCATATCGGGAGACATGGTGAGCTTAGCGTCCGGAACGTCAAACAAATTCAAACCATAGTCGTCGGGAACAGGAAAAGCTATTACTTTAACATCTTGAAAATCAGGCGATGGTTCATCATCGTTATTTATAAAATCGGTATCCGACCACTCTCCCATGCGCGAGGCGGAATGCGGTATTGGCAGTTTGACGCTGACTTTGCCGGGGCCCTTGACGCGCGTCTCGGAAGATACCAAGTAACGTGTCGATTGCGACGGTTTTATCCAAGGTCCGCCTGCTTGACTCCAACCCGGACAATTGAACATGCCGACCTCTATCCCCAGCTCGCCTGCGGTCTTGAACGCTGTATGCAGCACATCCCACCACTCGTCGGTGAATATCTTCACCTTGCCGGGCTGCACTCCCGAACCGCCTATATTACCGATAAAGACGCTGTTCACTCCGGCTTTCTTCATCGCCTGTAAGTCTTTGATTACCCCATCTTTAGAGATATTATCTGCCATCCAGTACCAGTACACTCCGGTAGTCATTGTCGGCGGAGGTGTCCGGAAATCGTCTTTATGTTGCTCATAATCAGCCGTTTTATTATTTACACAACTAAACAGAATTATTGCAAATGCTAAAAATATTATTTTTTTCATATTATTGTAAATTAGTTATTGTGTAGATTGCTTCGCCCGTTCGGGATATTTCCCCCATCAGCCAGAGGGTATAGGAAACCATTGGCGTCCAATATTCCGACTGGTTGTAATTATTTTCGGTGATGAGGAACGGATTGTCGTTACGGTCGCCGCCAAGCCCGTTCATTACTGCGCCGGGCAAAAGCGGCGTATAAGGACGAAACTGATCCTGATTGATGAACTGGCGCGGTTGGTTGTAACCCACTCCAACAACTGTGGAACTGTTAAACGGGTTCATCCCCAATATCCAATCCAACTGCCTCTGCGCTATGCCTTTAAGTTCAGGTTTGCCAAGAATGGCGGCAGCTTTCATCAAGCCGACGCCTGCCGATGCAATATTGGCATTAATGCCAACCCACCAGCTGAGGTCGGGGTGCATAAAATAGCGGTACCAGTAGTCGCCAATCCTGCGTCCGCCATCCTGTTTGCCGGTAAACAAACCGTATGGGATAATCCCGAAACTGTTGCGATGCGAGAAAAAACGTAGATAGCCAATACTGTAATCTTCAATCATTTTCTTCCAGTCGGGAGCGTTTGGATGCGAAGGAAATGTTTGAAAAAGGTCGCATATCGAAATAAGCTCAAGCGGACCCTGCCAGATTGTCTTGTAAGGTTCGGGATTTGACACCGATGTGCGGAAAAATCCCGAAGCACCGCTTGTTGTATGTATCTGTAATTGCCTTAATAAAGAAGCTCTTGAAACCGCAAATTCCTGATACTCAGTATTTTTAGTCGCATTAAACAGCTCAATGGCAGCAATAACCGAAGCGCCGACTGCGCCTGCATCAAGATCTTTATCCGTCTCTTTACACCAGCGGAAACACTTTTCGGCAGCAAGCAAGCACTTGTAGGCATACGATTTGTCGCGGGCTATTTGCGCCATCATGGCTTCCGCTGCGACGAAGTTATATTGCGCCACACGGTCGGCCGGGTCGGTTTGGATAATACGGTCATCTTTATCTCCGAAAATCAGGGCGTCTTCGCTTGACTCGCCTGCAGTAGGCTTCGCAAGATGTAGTTCGCCGCCGTCAACGCCCGTCTCCCCGTCTGTCCAGCGGTTGCCGTCACGGTGCTTCCGGATCTCGCCTCCAATGAAACTCATCACATAACCGTCCGGTTCCTGCATTTTCAGGAAATAATCATTGCCCCACATCAGCTCTTCATAAATCTTTTCCCTTAAAACACTCTTATAATCAAGTAGTTGATAGGCACGGGCAAGCCCTGTTATACCGTAAATAGTACAGTTTACCCATTTCCGCAAGTCGCTCGCATCGTGCCATCCGCCCGAAACATCCTGATGTTTACCGTTATCAAGCCGCACACCATCGTCGGTATGGCATGGCGACAGATAGCCTGTAGCGCTTGCCCCGCAACGTTGAAGCGCAAAATAACCCACAAGCAAATCAAGCGGATGCGTATAAACGTTTGAGGCAATCCTGAAAGGATACGAACGCAAGGTGTCGGCTTTGACATAATACGTTCCTTCTTCCGTCAGAGCGCTGAAATCGCCTGTCGAATAATCGCCGAAATCACCTTTTGCCGACTGAAAACTTCCCTCAAAAGCAACCGTTGCGGTTACAGCATTGATGACTTTGAAACGCCTGTCAATCAATCCTTTAACCACAACGGTTTTCCCCCCTTCAGGTATATAACCGACATGATTAACCATCAGCCCCATATCCATATCCCTTGCTATCCGTTGTCCACAAACCTCATAAATAACTGATAATGAGAGCATTAACAAGAAAAATACATGTTTCATATTTTCTTTTTTTATGACTTCCGGACGGCAAAGGTACAAAAAATATGGGACAAAGAGGCGCTATCTATTTTCCCAGCCCGGATTTTGCGCCATAGGGATTTCTTTGTTGACGTCTATAACAGACTGTGGGATAGGCCAAAGGTTGTAATTGAACGTCAACGTAGCTTTTGTTTCAGGCCAGTAGGAGTATTTGCGGATACGGTCAACGGCAACCGTGCCGCCCATACGCAACAGGGTGTTCCAGCGACATTCCTCATACAGAAGTTCGCGCGCACGCTCGTCGAGAATGAGATTGAAGTTATCGTCCACATCCGCGGCGGTAACGAGATAACCGCATTGCGAACGGCTGCGCAGCATGTTTACATCGCTCGCTGCACCTGCCTTATCGCCCATACGCTGCTTGGCTTCGGCGCGAAGCAGGATAGTTTCGGGAAGGCGGATAATATAATCGTCGCGGAAAAGATACTGATAATACTGGTTCACATCAGCCAGTCCCTCATATTTGTCGGTCGTAGTTTTGCACGACAGCGGAAAGCACATGTTACGCTGATTCATGCTCCGCGCCTCATCAATACCCTCTTCCCACCATATTATCTCCCATGGAATATCTTTCAAATAGTAAGGCGAAGCCTCCATGTTGCCTTTGAAACGGCGACGGCGCACTATTGACGAGTTACGCAAATCTTCTTCAAACTTGCCTTCCCAAATGCTGTCGCGAACATAATAATTCTGTGTAGTATGGCTATTTGGGAAACCGCCGATATCTTCGAGCCAGCTGCGAATGCGGTTGTTCGAGCCGTCGCGCAATACAGGCGAATAGCACTGCGAATATGGCAATCTTGATTCGGGATCTTCGGTCTTGAAAGCCTGGTAATCATACTGCGCCGCCCAGATACATTCGCGGTTACCGTCCTGATAATCAACATTTCCCGTCTGGAAAAGATCCCAATAAAGATTTGTCGGGAACATGATAGTGTCAACAACCGGACGAGCCGCTTCACCATTGGGATGTATAGGAATAATCATCCATTCTTCGGTAGCGCGGGTGCCGAAACGTTCGGTCATCAACGAATAAAGCCCGCCGTCAATAACATCGCTTGCATATTTAACTGATTGTGAATAACTTGATTGAGCGCCGCTTGCATCACCTTCGGCTGCCTGCTGAATGCCTTTTGCAAGGTACAGTTCGCTGAGGTTATGCTGTGCGGCGGCGCGTACAATGCGGCCGCCCGATGCAGTCGTTTGGGGCAGGTCATTAAGTATCGCTTCCATCTCCGTGATAGCATACTGATAAGTTTCAATGCGGGTTGTACGCTCGAAATCATAACGCGGCTCGGTTACAGGCTCGGTTACGATAGGCACCCCACCCCACAGCTCGCCAAGATTTTTGTAAGCGAAAGCACGGAAGAAACGCGCCTGCGCAAGTGCATACGCCTTGTCGGAAGCCGAACTCCATGAAATCTGCGGCAACTCGGCTGCATAAATCGCCAAATTAGCGCGGGCGATAATAGTGTAGAAATCAGCCCATAGCACGCTGAAAGTCTGGTGATCAGCGTTTATCAACCCATAATCGCTGAAACTCTGTCCGCGTTTACTGTACGTAATATCCAGCATATCAGTGCCTTTCTCCTTGAAATTAAAGTAATCATGGCTTATGGGGATATTATTCCACATGTACCTGATTTTTGAATAGATACTTATCAGCACTTGATCCACCTGCGAAGAAGCGGAAAAAATATTCTCCGTAGTATAGAATGTTTCGGGGTTTTGTTCTAAATACTTGTCGTCGTCGCAACTCGTCAAACAATTCGACAGCGACATAACTAACATGCTTATTATCAAATATTTAATAGTTTTCATTGCTTTAATTATTTAAAATTAGAAACTAAGATTTAAACCTACGGTATATGTAGCGGTTACGGGGAAAGTGCCGTCCATCCATTTGGAGCCGATTTCGGGGTCGCCGCCAAACCAGTCAGAGAAGATAGCCACGTTTTTAGCGGCAAGGTACAGTTTAAGTCCCTGTATATTAATAGGTTTCAACACATTTTGATTAACGTTGTAAGAGAGCGAGATGTCCTGCAATCGCATCCATGTACGCGACTGGAGGCCGAGGAAGCGCCCGTCGGTACGGAATGTCATCACCGGATAGGTGTTGTTCTTGTTTTCGGCAGTCCAGTACGGGCGGTTGAACATCGTAGCTTCGTCAAGGATACGGCGCGGCTCCTGATAATGCCTGTAAGCCAGCTCGTTACTCATCATATAGCGGTTGTTACCTCCAAAGATGCCAACAGCCATGGCATACAGTTCAAAATCCTTGTAACGAAGCGTGGTTGCGAAGTTAAGCCTGAAATTTTCCTTTGTATAACCGAGAATGGTGCGGTCTTCGGGCGAAATGCCGGGCTTGCCGTCAATCATATCGTCATACTTGGGATTACCGGGCTGAGTACCTGTTAGTTGCGTATATTCGGTATCGCTTTCCTGAACAATTCCTATCTGTTTGTATCCGTAGATAGCGCCGAGCGACTTGCCGATAAACAGGTTACTGGCGATATCATCGTCTTCCTTGCCGTCGCCGTCGAGGTCATCACCATATAGATGCCGGAGTATGTTATTGTTCTTCCAGAAAGTCAGCTGGGTGCTCCATGTAAAGTCATTACTCTGGATATTAACGGTTTTGAGGGTCGCCTCTATACCGCTATTATCCACTTGTCCCATTGATGCGTATATTTTAGTGAAACCGGTCATTGACGGTATAGTGCGTTCAAAAATCTGGTCGGTAGTCTTGCTGTTATATAAACCGAGATCGAAATTAATCCGGTGGTCGAGCCATGACGATTCAAAACCGTAATCCCATCCGCTTGTTTTTTCCCAACCCATATTGTTGTTGCCAAGCGAGGTTTGGACTATACTGTAATAAACTTTGCCGTATGCGTCGGAAAACTCATAAAAGTTCCCCGCTCCGCGTCCGTTGTTTACGCGCGCCAATATAGCGTAAGGCCTCAATCCCTGATTGCCGTTCTGACCGAATGCGAGCCTCAGTTTCAGGCTGCTCAGGGGTTTGAAATCTTTAAGGAACTGTTCATCGGAGATATTCCACGATACTCCCGCACCTGCAAAATTACCCCATTTCCGGTTCGAGCCGAAAACGGAAGCGCCATCGCGACGGTATGAAGCGGTAAGCGAATACTTGTCGTCAAAACTGTACATCAAACGTCCCAGATAGCCGATATTCGTAACTTTGGTGCCGCCAATCTTGTTGTCGCTCACGTACAAATCCATAGTCTGGACGGTAGCTTTATGAAGACCTCCCAGTCCCAGAGCGGTATTTCCATTGGCGTAAAAATCGGATCCCGAAAATCTTGAAACATCGTACTTCTCATAGTCGCGGGTAGCAACTGCGGTGGCCGTAACGCTGTGTTTGCCAAATCTTCGTGCGTAAGTGAGGTTATTATCAAGCACATAGCTAAATTCGCGACTGTTGAGCAACGAACCGCTGGCATTGGTGAGCAGGTTTTGAAGCCTTTCTGCGTTGAACGGCCCTGATGTCGCATTCATGTGATACGTTTCATAGTAGAAATCGCCTTGCTTGATGTAATCAATTGACGGTTGGAAGTTGATTTTGAAGCTCAAACCTTCAACCCATGGCAGTTTGATGGTGGCAAAAGCATTCAGGCGATAGCTGTTGCGGATATCAACATTGTCATGGTAGCCGTCGTCCACGCCCCATAACGGATGGGTAGCAGCCTGAGTGGTGGTCGTTGCAGGGTCTATCTCGCGGAAGTTCACCCAATACTGTGCATACGGGAATGTCTGGAAGAAGCCGTAGCTTGCCGATTGGCCGGAATAGTCGCGGTTAGAGAATGCTGCATCGGCGCCGACATTCAGCCAGTCGGTGATGTCTGTGGAAATCTTTCCCAAAACAGAAATGCGTTGGTATTTATCCCCGATCAATACTCCGTGATCCCGTTCGTAAGATGTTGATAGATAGTAGTTAATGTTGTTTGTAGCTCCCGAAATGGCAATCTGGTAGTTTTGGATATTGCCCGTATGTGTCATCATGTCAAGCATTTCCTTTTGTTCGTTTCTTTCTATCAGTTCCCGCGTTTCCGGCAGGAATGATGACAGGTCGTCAGGAGCGCGCCCTGCATGTACGTTCTGGTCGGCAAGCCAGTCAAGGCCGTCCGCCAACTTCGGCTTGTTGTTAGCCCACGTGTGGATACCGGCAGAGGCGCTGAAATGGATAACCGGTTTGCCGGTGCGTCCTTTCTTTGTTGTGATGGCAATGATGCCGTTTGCAGAGCGCGAGCCGTAAACGGCTGACGAAACGGCGTCTTTTAATACGTCAATATTGGCGATGTCATTGGGGTTGATATCGCTGATGCTTCCCATGAAAATCACTCCGTCAAGGATTATCAGCGGGCTATTATCGCCGTTGATAGAGTTTTGCCCGCGGATAAGCAAGTCCGGTTCACCGCCGGCCACATTTATAGCGCCGACATTCATTCCGGTTACGTTACCCTTCAACGATTCCATCACGTTGAGGTTCGGTAGCGTGGCAAGCGGACTGTTCTCTATTTTCACGGAGCCTACCGAGCCGGTATATTCCCTCCGTTTGGCTGTGCCATAACCGATAACAATCACTTCTTCAAGTAATTGCGTGTCTTCCGACAGTTGAACACGGATAGCTGTCTGGTTGCCTACGACAACTTCCTGTGTGGTGTAGCCTATGAAAGAAATCTGCAATACAGCATTTTCATTCACAGTCAGCGAGAAAGCCCCGTTGGCATCGGTGATAGTGCCGTTCGTTGTCCCTTTCTCCTTAACATTAGCGCCGACAACAGCCTCGCCTGCGGCGTCAATTACCGTACCGGTCAGGCGTTTCTGCGCCTCAACGGTAAACGAAAAACTCATAACGACACACAGCAGGCATAGAATCTTCCGCCATGTATCAACTTTAAATAGATGTTTTGGTCGTACCATAAGATTAAAATTTAATTAGTAAATATTTAGGTAAATTTCTGTCAATACGGCAATAACGAAAATCGAAAAATCGGTGCAAATATAAAAAAAATCTTTAAATCATTGATAAAAAAGTATGAAATTAATGATGTGTGGTATTGTTCGGAAAAACTGATTATGTACTTATTTTTCAAGTCTTACCTGCTGCATCACGAAACCGTAATGGCTTCCGGGTGGATTGGTTTGAATGTTTTCTCCATTCCAGTCTCGTGCAAAATTACCGGAATATAGCATCCAGAATGTTTTTCCGTCTTTGCTGATGAATTTCGACGGGATATTGACAAAATATGCTTGCTCGCCAAAATTTTTCAGATAAGAGACAATTTTCCATTCGCCGGTAAGTTCGTCAGCTTCAAGTATATATGTATTCATTTTTGCACAAGTCATACCGCCGTCTGTTACGCACATCAGGTATTTTTTCAACGGGGCATTGTATGTTACCGTAACACAGCCCATATTGTT
>JAISTJ010000114.1 GCA_031272655.1 Tannerella sp. | reverse complement strand
TCACACCACTCCGCGAAGGGGCAAGTTGGGCATTTGGGGTTGCGGGCGGTGCAGGTGTAGCGGCCGTGCAGGATTAGCCAATGGTGGGCTTTGGGGATAAGGGGTTCGGGGATGTATTTGACTAACTCTTTTTCGGTGGCGAGCGGGGTTTTGCTGTTGGTTGTCAGGCCGATACGGTTGGCTACCCTGAAGACGTGCGTGTCAACGGCCATTGCGGGCTTGTCGAAAACTACGGCGGCTATTACGTTTGCCGTCTTGCGCCCTACTCCGGGTAATTTTTGCAGTTCGTCCACATCCGACGGCACAACTCCCTGAAAATAAGCAAGTAACATCCTCGCCATGCCGACTAAATGTTTTGCTTTGTTGTTTGGGTATGATACGCTTTTGATGAATTCATAGACCTCTTCGGGAGTAGCTTCGGCGAGCTTTTCCGGTGTAGGATATGCTTTAAAAAGCGCCGGAGTTATCATATTGACACGCTTGTCGGTGCACTGGGCAGACAGGATGACGGCAATAAGAAGCTGGAACGGGTCTTTGTATTTCAGCTCCGTTTCGGCTACCGGCATGTTTTCTTCAAACCACGCAATGATTTTTTTGTATCGTTCCTTTTTTGTCATATTTTCAGCATGCAGCCTCGAATTGATGCAGGAAACGGAGATCATTTTCGGAAAAGAGGCGAAGGTCTTTGATGCGATATTTGAGGTTGGTTATGCGCTCAATACCCATCCCGAGCGCATAACCGGTATAAACAGAACTGTCTATTCCGCAGTTATCCAGCACATTAGGATCAACCATCCCGCAGCCAAGAATTTCCACCCAACCTGTATGTTTGCAGAACGGGCAACCTTTGCCTCCGCAGATATTACAGCTGATGTCCATCTCCGCACTCGGCTCCGTGAACGGGAAGAACGACGGACGCAGGCGTATCTTCGTGTCCTCGCCAAACATCTCTTTGGCGAAATAGAGCAAAACCTGCTTCAAATCAGCAAACGAGACATTTTTATCCACATAAAGCGCCTCTACCTGATGGAAAAAGCAGTGGGCGCGGTAGGATATAGCCTCGTTACGATAAACACGTCCCGGACAGATGATGCGTACAGGCGGCTGTGTGCGCTCCATTACACGCGTTTGGACGGAAGATGTATGCGTCCGCAGCAACACATCGGGGTTGTGAGCGATGAAAAAAGTGTCCTGCATGTCGCGCGCCGGATGGTCATCGGCGAAATTCAGCGACGAGAACACATGCCAGTCATCCTCTACTTCAGGCCCTTCGGCGATATTAAAACCCTGACGGCCAAAGATATCGCATATCTCTTTTTTGACAATCGAGAGCGGATGCCGCGACCCGAGAAGCACCGGATATGCGGTACGCGAAAGGTCTTGGTCACTAACAGACGCGCTGACTTTCTCAAATCCCTCGCGAAGCTCATTTATCTTGCTCTGTGTGAACTCTTTAAGCTCATTGAGATGCTGCCCTATCTCGCGTTTCTGTTCGGCCGCCACGTTGCGGAAATCGTTCATCAGCTCTGACACAGCGCCTTTCTTACTTAAATACTTGATTCTCAACGCCTCCAATTCCTCGGCGCTATCAACTTTCAACTCTTTAACCTCGTTGAGCAGGTTTTTAATTTTTTCTATCATATACTTAAAACAGTTTGTCTTTGTCGTTGAATAATTTTTTGTCGCTGATTCTTATTACTTTGCCGTATTTTTTCAGGTCTTCGGTAGAGATGTTTTTGGGATTGCCCATGATGCCGATGGTTAGGGGGCGGTCTTTGATGTTCTCGCGGTAGAACTTCAAGATGTCGTCGAAGGTCAGTTTGTCTATGGCGGCAAGGAAGTCTTTTACCGGATTGTCGCTGAAGCCCATGCGCTGGTAGTAAACCATTGTGGTAGCGCGGTTGCGGAACGAGGGCATGGACGTGTTGAAATATTCTTTGAGGTAACTTTTGATGTTTGCCATACGCTGTTCATTTTCAGGCATATCGCGCAGCAGGTTGATGAAAATGTCGAGGGCTTCCACAGCCTTGTCGTTTTGGGTAGCGGCGGCGCCATAGAAATAGACGGGGTTGTGCGGCGTAACGGGCGTCATCACGTACCCTCCGGCAGAATAGACCATTGAGCGTTTCTCGCGCAGTTCGTTTATCACCAGACCGTTGAAACCGCCTGAGAAGTACTGATTAAAAGCCTCGTAGAGGACTTCCTTGTCTTTGTCGTACTCTTCCAAAGGCATACAGATATAAATCTGCGCCTGCTCGACGTCCGAGTTCGGCACGAAATAAACGGTGTTCTCCGTTGCTCGGGCTATTTCTTTCTGCTTGGGTGAATCGCTGGGAATCTCCTGCGCCACTAAGGGCAGGTTTTGGCTGAGGATGGCGAAGACGTCTTCAAAAGGCAGCGTGCCGCTGTAGAATATTTCAGCCTCGTAGTTGGCGGCGCGGTTGACATCGCCCGTCAAGCCTGCAATCTGCAGGTCAAGCACTTCCTGGTCGGTCAGGTCGTCAATATAATCCGACTTGTCGCGGTACATGACATATTTCTGCAGGGCGTCGGTAAGCGTTTGAGTATTATCGGACCGGTTCATGCGTCCTACAATGATACTGCTTTTGACCTGGCTCAGTTGCTTGTCGTCGAGGGCGGGCATCAGCATCTGGCGCGAGAGCAGTTGGCAAGCCTCTTTGAGCGAGGCTTCGAAGCCGTAGAGCGAGACATAGAGATAGTCGTCGTCGGCGCTGATAGCGCATTGGGTATTGATAGCGCCGAATGCTTCCTTTAGTTCGTCCGATTTGAGGCTTCCCATAATACCGGCGCTGTTCATCAGGGCGGCAGCCACAGCGAGGCGCGGCATGGCGCGTTTGCCGACGCCATAGCGCAGGGTAAGGCTGTAAACCTCGTTGTCGGGGTTCGGGGTGTAGTAAAGCACAGAGCGCTCGTTCAACTTGCGTGATTGAACCTCGCTGAAGTCGAAGATATGCGCGTCGGACGATTTGACGGGCAGGTTCTTGAACTGCAGCGCATAGAGCGACTGTTTGCCTTCGGGCGTCTCTAATGGCGCATATTTAGGTTTTTTAATTTTCTCGCTCTTTTCGGGCTTGCCTTTCTCGGTATGCAGGGCTATATAGTTGCCGTTCAGGTATTTAGCAGCGACTTCCTTGACGCGGTCTATCGTAACGCTCATCACTTCTTCCTTATAATTAAGGAGATAGTTCAAATCCATATCGGCGATGAAAGCGTCTCTAATCATATCAGCCTTGCCCTTGTTTGATTCGGTTGAGAGGTCGAAATCGCGGCACATATTGAGTTTTATCTGCTCGATGAGTTCTTCGGAGAACTCGCCTTTAGCGACCTTTTGCACTGCGTCGATGAGTTTTTTTTCAGCGCTTTTGTTTGATTCGAAGCGTCTCTGGTTCTCGTCGAAGGCAGGAATGGCGGTGATGATGGTTCTGCCTTGTTCGCGCATGCTGAGCGGGAAAGCGCCGATGCTCATCAGGTCGCCGTTAATGACGGTTTTGTCGAGCAAGCCGGTAGAACTGCCGTTAGAGAGCAGCGAGGTAGCGATAGCGAGGGGTATCTCGTCGGGCGCGCCGGACTTGACGCCGTTATAGATAAGGTTCACCATAGAATACGAGCCTGTCTTTTTGGAGAACTGCTTTCTGCCGTTGAACGGCGTCTCCGGATAGCGCTTTCTTTCGGGCGTGGGGCGCGCTGTCAGGCGTCCGAAAGTAGAGGCTATGCGGGCGCTGATTTCTTCCGTCTTGATATTGCCGACTAATATAAGCGCCATATTTTCAGGAACATACCAGTCTTGATAGAACTGTATCAGTTTGCTAAGGCGGGGATTTTTAAGATGCTCGCCCTTGCCGATAATAGGGCGCGCGTAGGGGCTACCCTCAAAGGCTTTTTCAAACAGCAAGTTCGACAGCGCCGTGTTAGGATTGTCGTTTGAGCGGTTGTACTCTTCATAGACGGTCTCAAGTTCCGACTGGAAGGTGCGGAAGACGGGATTGATGAACCGCTGCGACGATATTTCAAGCCATTTATTGATTTGATATGCAGGGAAATAGTTGATATAGTAGGTCTCGTCGAACGAGGTCGCGGCGTTCAGTCCCTTAGCGCCAATGCCTTCCATGAGGTTGGAGAACTCGGTAGAGACGCTCAACTGCGACTGCTTGACGGTCAGTTCGTTTATTTCCTTGCCTAATGCGGATTTCTTCGCGGGGTCGGTCTCGTCCGCCATTTGGTCGTATTTGGCTATAATGTCCTTATAAACAGGCTCTTCGGCAGTCCAGTCGAGGGCGCTGATTTTGTCGGTGCCTTTGAAGAGGACATGCTCAAGGTAATGAGCCAGACCGGTATATTGTTCGGGGTCGTTAACCGAGCCGGTGCGTACGGCGACCATGCCATATACATCCGACTGGTTGGCGTCTTCCCAGATATATACTTTCAAGCCGTTCTTTAGGGTGAAATGCTTCAATCCCTGTCCGTAGGCGGCGGCGAGGCTGCAGAGGGCGGCTAACAGCGTAAAAAAAATCAGTTTTAATAACCTCATAGTCTGTATTTTATTTCTATACGGTCTGCGTGTATCACGTCATTGTCTAATCATGTCCCCGTCATTGCGAGGAACAAATCAATTTGTCGCTTCGCGTAACCCGTCATTGCGAGGAACGAAACAATCTGTCGCTTCGCACAACCCGTCATTGCGAGGAACGAAGCAATCCAGAGTTTTTAATGCTTAATTCTGGATTGCTTCACTGCGTTCGCTTCTTCTTTTTCGCTTGCGGAAAAAATGACGAAGGTGGTAAAACGTTCGCAATGACGGGAGACGGGATGTTACTTCTTTTCTAAAAGGGTAACATAATAACCGAAATCGCCGGCGCTGACGTGAGCAGCCCAAGGTGAAAACTCAATATTACCTTTATCGTCATAATAAGCGATAGTTTCCCGCGCATAATCAACAAGTTCGCCTCCCTCGATCAAAAGACCGTACATATAACAGTTGCCGTAAGAAGAATGTACATAAATTACATTCGTATAATCAACCGTAATAGTCTTTTTGACAAAGTCCACAACGCCGACAATAGTCCTGCCTCCACCCCATATATTACTGATTAATACGCGGTTATAAGCAGAGCCGTCCTGTTTTATTGTAACATCATACGGATCGCCTTCCTGTTCGCCAGTCGTAATGTCAATATCAATTGCTTCGTAATTGCCGAACAGGTAAGTATCAATAAACACAGGCGCTTTGGCGGTTGTAAGCGACACAACATCACTGTATGCCACGCCATTGCTTCTGGTCTGTACGTATGCTTTGACAAAATATTTCGTCTCCGAATCAAGCTTCAAAGCGGATGTAACCTGCGAGTTCTTGAAATCGCTTGGCGATACGACATTTATAGAATTGAAAGCCTCATCTGTTGAATAGATAAAACCGGCTTCCATAATCTCATCGCCCGCATTACTCCATGAAGCTGCGACGGTAGCGCTTTCATAAGTAACATTGGAAGGCGTCGCTATCGTTACTGTCGGCAGCAACGCCGGATTTCCGGTATGTTTGGCGTCAATGTCCGCTTTGTCGTCCATTATGTCACTGCAGCACGAGAGCGCCATTAATGCTGTGATTAGCGTAAAATATATTTTAAAATTTTTCATATCTCATTGATTTATAATTGTTTATACTGAATAAATTACGGGTTTTGTTCTCCGTCGGAAATATATTTGTTTTCCTGCATTTCGGCGATAGGAATCTGGTAAATCCACGCCTTGTCCTGCGCCGGAACGACTTTTTTGTATCCCGTCAGGTGGTTGCTTCCTTCATAGCTCCTGTCAATGCCTTTATTGAGGCGTTTGAGGTCGAAGTATCCGAAGCCTTCGCCCCACAGTTCTATTCTGCGTTGCAGGTAAACATCCTCAACATCAACGCTTTCCTTCGACCATTCGGGGTCTCTTTTAGCCATCAGTTTTTGCAGTGCGGTAGCAGCTTCGGCGCCGCGTCCAAGATGAGCCAGCGCTTCGGCTTCGATAAGCACCATCTCGGCGGCGCGCATATAGACATAATCCATCGTCCAGTCGCCTTTGTTGCCGAATTTGAGCGAGGCGTAAGGCCTGCGTGCACCTGAAGTAGGCTGCGAAGCATCGCCGTCGGGTCCGTTGAAGAGCGATTTCCTGTAGTCCGTCTCGGAAATAAAGCTGTACAGGCGGGCGTCAATGCCGCGCGGAGCATAGCTGAGGCCTGCGTATCCGGGCGTCAGGTTGGATATGTGCGAGAAAAAAGATGCGTAGGTGGTCTGTGTCTCGGCGTTGTGGTCGAAACCCCACATCCATTCTGTGTTTTCTATATCATAGAAGCCGTCGTGCAAGCCGCTTTCCCCCATGATAGTGAAACCCGTCTGCGCAGCTTTGGCAGCCGACGCCGCTTTATCCCACTGCTGGGTAAGCAGGTAGTAACGCGCTAAAAGGCCGTTTGCAACGCCAAGATTGATATAAATCTTCGACGGACGGGTATAGCCGTTTAGATATGTTACAGCTTTTGTCAGGTCGCTTTCTATCTGTGCGAACACATCGCTGACGGTATTACGTCCTTTGCGCTTATTTTGCTCATCTTCACTTAGTTGATCCACATCATTATAAATCATCGGCACGCCCGGAGCAGTCAGATTCAGGCTGCCGTCGGCTTTCACTACGTTCTGATACAGTTGGATAAGATAGTAATAAGCCATCCCGCGGAGGGCGTAACCCTGCCCAAGGATACCGCGACTGCCCGCAGAAACAGGCTCTTCGGGGAAGAATCCGATTATCTCGTTAGCTTTTGCGATAATGGTGTAGAAAGTACGCCAGTTCACGTTTGTGCGGCGATAGTTGTATTCGCGGTTATCAAGTTCGTAATCGTATGAAAACCAGTGCGCTGCCATCATCGTGATGTCTTCGCACATCATATCGGTGGAATGAAGCACCGACATGTACGAAAAGTCGTCGTGCGAGCCTGAACCGCTAACGCTGTATTGAACCATGAACGCCCACGCGCCGCGCAGATATGCGTTCAACGATTCGGGGTCTTTCGAGGCAAGCTCCGACGCCGTTTCGCTGTCGAGGTTGCCTGTCTGTTCGGCTTCCAGAAAATCTTCCGAGCATGACGGTATAAACATCAAAACCGCCATTGCCGCTATTAAAAACTTATATATTTTCATAGTTTTAATCTTTTTTAAATAGTTCATAATCAGAAAGTAAAGTTTAATCCAAATGAATAAGTACTGATCGGCGAATAGACATAGCCGGTAGAGCCGCTCAGATCCTGACGCGGATCCAAGCCTTTCCGTTTGGTGAAAAGAGCGACATTGTCGCCTACAAGATAGACGCGCAGTTTCTCAATGCTGATCTTTTTGAGCAACGAGGACGGGAGTGCATATCCTAATGTTATGTTCCTTATATTCAGGTTAGTAGCTTCAGTAAGCCACCTGTCCGAAGAAGCGTTTGATTCTTGGTCGGAAAAGAGCAGTTTCGGGACGTTTGAAGTTCTGTTGGTTTCAGTCCAGCGATTGAACATGTCTTTATGGAAATTTTCACCCGTATCGCCGCCGTTCATCAATGCCTGATAGAACGAATCCCATACATAACCGCCTATCTGATAGGAAGTTTGCACCGAGAAATCGAAGCCGTAAGCTTCTACGGTAGTTGCAATTCCGCCCGACCATGTCGGAATGGGGGACTTGCCGGTCTGACGAAGTGTCGCCTCCGATGTCCTGTTGACTATTTTTTCAAAGTTGCCGTCGGCATCGTACTTATTATACTGCGGAAGTCCGGTTTCATCGTCCACGCCCACATATTCGTATGTGTACCAGTCATATAACGAACCTCCTAACTTGCGCCAATAGTTACCTGCCTGATATCCGTCGGGGTAATCTTCCGCAGGCTTGCTTTCGGGCAGCTTGGTCAGTTTGTTCTTGTAGTGCATAGCGTTGATGGCTATATTCCACTTTATGTCGTTAGTTTTGATGATATCCGCGCCGGCGTCAAACTCAACGCCTGTGTTCTTCATACTCATTTCGTTACGCCAAATAAACGACGGATTGCCGTCCGATAGCGCTAACGGACTTTGAAACAGCAGGTCGTCTTTGCTTTTGATAAAGTAATCGAAGTTGAAATCAAACCTGTCAAAAATGCGAAATTCCAAGCCTGCGTTGAAATCCTTGCCGGTCTCCCAAGTCAGGTCTTTGTTGCCGCGGAGCACCTTTGTCATACCCGCTTCATTATTGACGCGGTTCACACTGTAAAGGTCCCTGTAAGCGGTTACAAGCCCGATAGCGTCGTTGCCCTGCGTACCGTAGCTGGCTTTCAGCTTCAAGCCGTCAACAAAATCAAAGTCGCGCATAAAATCTTCTTTCTCAACCCTCCATGATGCACCGGCGGAGTAGAACATGCCCCATCTGTTATCCGGATGGAAACGCGAAGAGCCGTCACGACGCAAACTCGCTGTGGCATAATACTTTTCGTCGTAATTGTACTCTATCCTGCTGAAATAACCTTCGAGCGAAATGCTGAATGTGGACGACGAAAGATCCTGATACATAGCAGCATTGGCAAACTCCGGATTATACGGATCTACGAAATTTGTCATGTGTCCGTACAGCGCCGCCGACTTGTCAATCTTCGACTCGTGACCTATCAAAATATCAATATTGTTTTTGCCGATTTTCGGGGAATAGTTGAGTAACTGGTTGCTGTTCATCGCCGAAACCCGCGTGAATTGTTTTTCGCCGCGACCGCCGACATTTAATGCGTCCCCGCCGTTTGGAGTTGCGAAATATGTTTCCGAAGTGTTAAAAACGTCGTATGACAGGTTTGTTGTGAACTTGAAATCTTTCAAAAACTTCAGTTCAAAGAAGCCGCGACCGGAAAAATTGTCCACCATCGCTTTGTTTATGCCGTCAGAGGCGGTCGCCAACGGGTTCTGCTCAGCGGCATAACGGCGGTTGTATTCCGTTCCGTAGTCATACCGGCGGTTGCCGTTGTCGTCATACATCACATAGCCGTCATTATCATACAGATAGATAGGATAAATAGGGGCTATCTGCTGCGAAAACATGAAAATGTTGCTGTAGTTGGAACTTGTGCTGCCGAAAGTGTTCATCAGAGTGTTTGAATATGCAATATTGGCGCCGACTTTGACGTATTTGCCGATCTTTTGCTCCACTCGCGCGCGGGTCGCTATACGGTCAAAACCGGAATTTACAACATAACCTTTATCGCCAAGATAATTAAGTGATACATAAGCAGTTGTAGTTTCCGAGCCGCCGCTTACACTTACGTTGTATTCCTGCCTCAAGCCGCTCTCGAACGGGTCTGTCTGCCAGCTGTCATGCCATTTCAACTGCGCTGACTGTGCGGCAGAGCTAAGCCTGCCGGTAAACGGGTCAATAATTTTGTTATCGGCAACGCCTTTATAGACGTTATATCCAAGATACTCATCTATCAGATGCTCAGCGGTATAAGCACTTGCCTGCATATACGACATTTCGCTCATCAGGTTGTTTCTCACCGATTCGAAAACCATCTCGTAATACTCGCCTGCGTCGGAAATGATGTCATAGTTCGGCACCGCACGGGCGTTAAAACCGGTGCGTCCGTCAAAAGATATTTTCACCTTACCGCTCTTGCCGCTCTTGGTAGTGATGATTATCACGCCGTTAGAGCCTCTTGCGCCATACATTGAGTTGGCGGCGGCGTCTTTTAGTACGGTCAGCGACTCGATGTCGTGCGTCGAAATTGAGTTGAGCGACCCTTCGTAAGGCACACCGTCAACGACTATCAACGGGTTTTGGCTTGCCGAAATAGAATTAATACCTCGGATGATGATGCTTGCCGACGAGCCGGGGGTGCCGCTCGAACTGACTGTCTGAACACCCGCTACGGCGCCTTCAAGCGCCTTAGATACGTTCGACACCTGCGTCTTCTGTATCTTTTCACCCTTAATTTGTGTTGCGGAACCTGAGAATGAAGATTTCTTCGCGGTGCCGTAAGCAATAACTACCACTTCTTCAAGGGCTTCCGCAGATTCTTTCATCGTAATCTTCAGATCCGTTCCTATCGCCACCTCAATCGTTTCCAGACCGATGTACGAGATCACGATACGGGTAGCTGTGGCAGGTATCTCGGAAAATGTGAACTTTCCGTTTGCATCGGTAACAGTCCCCATCGTCGTGCCTTTAACAGACACGGAGGCGCCTATCACCGGATCGCCATCTGTCTCCAACGTTACTGTGCCGGAAGCGCTTTTTGTCTGCGCTGACAGCGTTAATACACTCACTATCAGGAGCGTAAATAAGTAATACATTTTTTTCATAAAAGCTCTTTTTTACATTTGTTAATTTATTAATTTGACTTTATCGCGTCATAGTCTTTCCGCTGCAAAATTACAATTTTTTTTGTAAATAATTGTATTTTCCAGCAATTATTATATCGCGTATGTAGCATTGTACAGTAAACCGGCGAGGGCATCGTCGTCTTTGATACGCCGTATTTTTTCCGGAGGGATAGCCGGACGCAGCCTGACATCGAGGGTCTGACCGCGTTTATTGAAGGCTTCACGGGCTACAAAAAGGGTTCGCAACTTCCAGCTTAGATTGCCTGTAAAATAGAAAAATTTAGAGTTAAGGCAGTCAAAAAAGACAGGGAAAACAGGAACATTCGCCTTGCGGATAAGACGGATTATGCTGTGCGTCCAAGGCAAATCGCGCACCTGCTTCAACTTGCTGTTATAGAACGACATAGAGCCTGCCGGAAAAAATCCGAGCGGATGACCTTCTTTCAAATGACTTAATGCTAAGCGAATGATGTTTACATTGCTGTTATCTTCCTTATTATCAGATGTTCTATGTGTTATAG
>JAISTJ010000209.1 GCA_031272655.1 Tannerella sp. | reverse complement strand
TCCACCTCGTCAGGCGTCCAAGAGATGTGCATCGCGTTCTGCGTCATCTCAAGCCCGGAGGTCGCTACACCTCCGGCGTTCACAGCCTTGCCGGGCGCAAACAGGAAGCGCTTGTCAAGAAAATAATCGACAGCCTCCGAAGTACAGCCCATGTTGGAAATCTCTGCAACGCACTGAGCGCCGTTAGCAATAAGCGTCTTGGCGTCGGCTATGTCGAGTTCGTTCTGTGTGGCGCAGGGCAGCGCAATATCCACCTTCTGCTCCCAAGGGCGTTTGTCGGGGAAGAACGTCGCCGACTTGTACTCATCGGCATAAGGGGCTACAATATCTTCGCCCGAAGCACGCAGTTCGAGCATGAAATCTATCTTGTCGCCGCTGACGCCTTCGGGGTCGTAAACGTAACCGTCAGGACCTGAAAGCGTTACTACTTTAGCGCCAAACTCGTTAGCCTTGATAGCCGCACCCCAAGCCACATTGCCGAAGCCTGACAGCGCGATGGTCTTACCCTTAATGTCAATGCCATGCTCTTGAAGCATCTGATTTACAAAGTATAAGCCGCCAAAGCCGGTCGCTTCGGGGCGCAGTATTGAGCCGCCATATTCCAATCCCTTGCCGGTGATGGTGCCGGTATGCTGGCGCGTCAGTTTCTTGTACATACCGTAGAGGTAGCCTATCTCGCGCCCGCCGACGCCAATGTCGCCTGCCGGAACATCTTCGTCCGGTCCTATGTTGTGCCACAGTTCCGACATAAACGACTGGCAGAAACGCATCACTTCGGCGTCACTGCGCCCCCTGATAGAGAAGTCGGAACCACCCTTGGCGCCACCCATCGGCAGCGACGTCAGCGCATTCTTAAAGACCTGCTCGAAGCCCAGAAATTTAAGTATTGAAAGGTTAACCGAGGCGTGAAACCGCAGCCCGCCCTTGTACGGACCTATCGCATTGTTGAACTGAACGCGATAGCCCAGATTGACATGCACCTCGCCGCTATCGTCAACCCAAGGAACTCGGAACGACAGCACGCGGTCGGGTTCTACCAAGCGCTCTATAATCTTTGCGCTCTCGAACTCAGGATGCTCATTGTAAACGTCTTCTATGCTCGTCAGTACTTCCCTGACCGCCTGCATATACTCTTTCTCACCCGGATGTTTCGCTTCCAAAGAAGCCATAATTTCATTTGTATTCATAAAAAAAGTGTTATATTATGCGGCAAAAATAGTAAAAAAGAATAACTTTTTCGATATTTTTTTGAAGATGTTTACATGTCAATCAGCCCGTTACCTCCAGTTCGACAGTCATCTGCTGCTGTACAATTCCTGTGAATATGCCGCGTTCTATTGAGCAGTCGTTGTAATCTCTGCCATGTGAAACTTTGATGTATCCGCTTTCAATTCGGCGGTTATTAGTTGGGTCTATTGCTCTCCAGACGCCTTTGCTGTTGTTGTCATCATAATATTCGACCCAAGCGTGAGTGTAATTTTCTCCTTCGTAAAATCCTGCTACATAGCGAGCTGCAATGCCGGAGGCGCGGCACAGCGCTATTAAAATGTGTGAATAGTCCTGACAAACGCCACGACCGAGTGCAAGCGCTTCGGCTGCCGTTGTATTAATGTTTGTATATGATGGTGAATATAAAAGACTTAAATGGACTTTCTCGGACAGAGTTGAAACTTTTTCCTCAATAGATATTTTATTTGCTGACGGTAAAGTTTGATGCAGTAATTCTAATAACCATCCATCTATTGACGTTAACTCGGACGGATAGAAGTAAATTCTGTTCAGCGGCTCATTTAACAGATATCTGTCTGTAAGAATTACTTCGCCAAGTGATTCATATTCGAACAAATCATGAGGTTCGGTAATTATACCGCTGTGAATGATATTACCGAAACAGTCTTCCGAACGTGAAAGCAGACAATAAGGTCGTACACGGCATTTTTCAAATGTAAAAGTCTGACAATCATTTTCCTGCGGCATACAACGCAACTGGAAAGAATGATTGCTTACCTCACTCGAAAAACTCACCCTTGTTTTAAAAAAATATTTTAACCGCTTCATTAGTTGGTCATTAATAGACGGCTAAGTGCTATTCAAAGCCATCCCTTTTTTTTATTATACAATGAATATTTTACTTATCATTTCAAGTAATTTTGTTTTATTGAAATCTTTTCGTTCCAGTTCCTTACGAAGTTGAAAAAGCAAAATCTGGTCAAACACAGCCTTTTCTTTTTCTGCGTGCCACTCGAAATTTTCGAGTATATAGAGCAGTCTGTCATGCGGATAGTCGAAACGAAGGAACAGGTCAAGGTTTTCAAGATACTTGCCTGCTTTTATAAGACTTCGCGCCTCGCCTTTGTTCATCCTCTCATCTAACGACCCCCAAAACGCGAGCATACAATCGGTTACCATTTGAAGCGCCTCAACATCAGCTTCTTGACTTGTGCGTTCAATATGACATATAGCCATCTGAATATATGCGAATGATTCACTTTTTATCTCCTCACGCAGCAGGGTTGCGTTGTTATCTGCATTAGACAGCGCTGTTATCAGCGACACCGGATTACTGCTGTCATATAGGTAATGATGCAGAAAATCTTCGTTAGAAGAATATGTATTAGCGATTCCGGCTCTGATACAGAAGCGTTTATATGCGTCTTTGTCATCATCACGGTCTATCACTTCATCACGATATTTTCGCATGAAATGAAGTATTAGATAGACCCGCTGAACATATCTGCCCAGCCAAAACAGGTTGTTAACCTTTGCATTTGAAAATGTAGCCATAAATTTGTTATTTTGAAGTTTGAAGTTTAGAAGTTTGAGGTTCATCTTAGGTTTCTTTTAGTTTTTTATAGTTTTCTTTTGTTTTTTTGTAGTTTTGGATAAACAAACAGAAAACAAGAATAAACAAACAGAAACAAAAAAAACAATTCACTCATCACTCTTTCATTACCCAAGTATCTTTAAAGCCTCCGCCTTGGGAAGAGTTGACGACAAAAGAATCTGCTTGTCGAGAGAAACGTGTCAAGCCGCTGCTCCACACTTTTATTTCGCTTCCATAAAGCACAAAAGCCCTTAGGTCGGCTTTACGCCATACCTTAGTGCTGCCTTCAAGTACCTCAAGGTCAATGAAATCTATTACTTCCTGCGCTATCCAGCGACGTGGCTGGTCTATTATCAGTTGACGAATATTACTAAGTTGTTCGGAATTCATATCTCGTCCGAACATTACCCCGTAACCGCCGGCTTCAGCGACGTCTTTTATCACTAATGTATGTAAGTTATCAAGAATATATTTTTTATCCTGTTCATAATAAGGTAGATACGTAGGAGCGTTTTGTAATATTGGCGTCTCTCCGAGATAATACTCTATCATTTTTGGAACAAAGTAACACAGTCCCTTATCGTCGGCTATTCCGTTACCAATGGCATTTACAATGGCGATATTGCCTTTGGCATAAGCCCTCATAATGTTTGGCACGCCAAGCAGTGAAGATTTTTCAAACACCATAGGGTCAAGGTATTCGTCCGATACGCGACGGTATATAACTCCTACGCGCTCGCGTACGTTAAATAAACCCTTGTAATAAACTTTGTCGTCTTCAACTATTAGGTCGCCCGGAAATGCTAATGTAGCGCCTGTCTTCTCGGCAAAGTAAGAATGTTCGAAAAAGGCGGAATTATAACGTCCGGGAGTCAATATTACGCTCATCCCGTCGCCAATTTTTACATTATCCATCATCTCGCTCAGAAGTGTAGCATAATCGCGGTTATCGCTTATATGAATGTTCTCGAAAGTGTGTGGCGAAACCTTGCGGGTTATTGTTCGAGCAATAATGGGGTAGGAAGCGCCTGAAGGAATCCTCAAATTATCTTCAAGAATAATCCATGAGCCGTCTTTCGACTGTACAAGGTCTATACCGGAAATATGGGTATAGATATGTTTTGGAGGTATAATTCCCTCACACTGCGGCAGATATCCTTTAGAAGAATATATAAATTCCTCAGGAATAACATTTTCCTTTACAATTTTCTTTTCATTGTAAACATCTTCAAGAAACATGTTTAGAGCTTTTACGCGCTGTATCAATCCGTTACGGATAAACTCCCATTCCTTTTTGTGAATGACGCGAGGCACAGGGTCAAACGGGAAGAGTTGTTCGTGGAAAACTCCGCCCTTATAAATGCCGAATCTGACTCCAAATCGCTCAAGCCATTTGTTTACAGCCTCTCTTTGGTCTATTAGTGCTTGCATATCCTTACATTTTTAAATTAATACTCCATATCACGATGCCAAATTGCCGCAAATATAGTGATATTTTTTTCAATATGCAAATTTTTTCAAAAAAAAATATTCATTTGAGAGATTTTTTATATTTTTGCAAGAAAAATTTAAACAGAATGGAGAAAATTGTAATCCCTTCAACTAATGATAAGAACCTTATTTATAAGGATTTAACACCACAAATTGAAGCATTGGTGGGCGGCGAAGAAGATTTGATAGCCAATCTTTCAAATACGGTTGCAGCATTGAAACAGGCTTTCAACTTTTTCTGGGTCGGATTTTATCTTGTCAAAGACGGAGAGCTTGTGCTTGGACCTTTTCAAGGACCCGTTGCCTGTACGAGAATAAAATATGGAAGAGGGGTGTGCGGAACGGCGTGGGCAAGAAGAGAAACAATAATAGTGCCTGATGTTGAGCAGTTTCCGGGGCACATAGCTTGCAGCTCGTTCTCAAAATCAGAAATTGTAGTACCTCTAATGTCCTCAACAACGATAATTGGCGTTCTTGATATAGACAGCGACCGTTTGGCCGCTTTCGACGAAACGGATAAGTTGTGGTTAGAAAGGATAGTTAAATTGCTGTAAATAAGATATTTATCTATCAGATATAGCGCGGAGGGCAAAAGTTCCGAGCCAATGACTGCCCATGTAGTCGTCGTTGGTGATGTTCTTGAAGGAATAGTCAAAATGTTCGTCGCCTGCGGTTCTCAGATGTTGAAGAGAAGGAAGTTTGCGGGCTATACCGTAAAAACACGATGCGCGGCTGAAGTTAAGTCCGTCAAGATGAACCAATTGGCCGTCGCTTCGATCCGACACAATCCCCGGCTTCAGCACGAATGAAGGCGAGAACAGCGCAGGCAGGAAATCTTTCAACCACAGCTCAAAGTCGCTGTCATTCAGCGTTTTACTCATCAATAACGCTTCCTCAAGGCTCGGAGAGAGGAAATCGTTGCCGCTCGGCTCAAAAGACAGCGGCGCATTTTTGTCATTGAAATACAAGCGCTTGGCCTGTTCCTTGATAATCTCTTCAAATTCCTTATTACCAATAACTTGCGCATAATCAATAGCAAGCGACAACCCGAAAGCGGTGTTGTCGTGCGTCCCTGTGCGTATGGGATAAACTAACTTCGGGAGGTACGCGATGTATTTCGATACTAACAAGTCTTCCAACGGTTTAAGCGTCGTGCGCCACCGCTGCCCGTCTTCGTCCTGCCATCGGGACAGCTCGCTTTGGAGGGTCAGGAACCATGCCCAACCATAGGTGCGTTCAAAATTGCGGTTGTTGTAATCCTCGAAGAAAGATTTCTCTACCGCCACATTTTCGGCTGTGATGACGGCATTCAGGAACGACCGCACGCTGTCTTGCGCGTCTAATTCGGGAAACTCCTTAAGTAGCCGGACAATAGACCAGTAGCCATGAACCGACGAATGCCAGTCGAAACAGCCATAAAAAATCGGGCGCAACTCTTTCGGCCGCTTCAATTCGGCAGCGCTTCCCAATGTCTCACCCGGCTTGTTGGGAAACTCCACCTTGATACAATGGACGGGCAACTCAAAAATTTTACGCGCCTGCTCGATATTAAGTCCTTGTGCATCAGCATAATAGCAACATGAAAACAGCGTTACGGCAAGCGAAATCGTTTGTTTAAATCTCTTCATATAATTTTTTTTGAGGGCAAAAGTACATTTTTTTTTGAAAAAATCGCGAAAGCAAATTTTATTCTTTATTTTTGCCTGTCATATTTATAATAATGTAACACTTATGAAGAAGAAAATTTTTCTATTGACTACTGTCATTTTTTGGGGGCTGAATGCCTGCATGACTACAATGGTTCCCTTGACGGATGTATCTGTTTATGAGCACATTCCGTTAGCTCCGAATGTTGTTTTGACCGTTGAAACGCCTGTTGTGGCGGCTCCGGGTCCGAATTATGTGTGGATAGACGGCTACTGGACATGGGATTACGGCTACCGCGAATATGTCTGGGTGCCCGGACACTGGGAACTGACGCCTTATACGGGCGCTTATTGGATTCCGGGGTACTGGGATTATTACGGCGGAGGTTACCGATGGATAGACGCCGGTTGGCTGCCGCG
Organism: Tannerella sp.; assembly: GCA_031272655.1. Taxonomy (GTDB): domain Bacteria; phylum Bacteroidota; class Bacteroidia; order Bacteroidales; family Tannerellaceae; genus Tannerella. Next base: position 781 of record JAISTJ010000209.1, on the reverse strand, counting down.
CAACACTGCTATAAAGTACGGCTATTCTTCGGGACGTTACGACTATTACGGTCGCCCCGTCTATTATCAGAAGCCGGGAGGCGCCTCTGCGCCCGGGTATGCGTTTGTGTATGACCACAGGCCGCAATTCCGCAGCAAGAGCTACAGCAGCTCGCCCGGACTAAACGACACGCCGAAGACCGAACGCACACGAATAACGCAGGAATACCGCAAGGAAGCAAGCACTACATCCACTCCCGCCAGCCGTCCGTCAACCAACCGCAATACGCAAGGCTCAATAAGAGTCAGAACAGATGAAAGTCAGCCTGTTAAAAGGGAAACTACGCCTGCACAGTCGTCATCTTCGTCATCCAACGAAAAAGCCCGTCAAAGCAACTCCACGAACAGCCGTTCGGGTAATGCGCGCTCTTCCTCCGGCTCGACTTCAGGTTCGACTTCCGGAAGGCGGCAGCAGAAGTAAGTTTTTTGTCATTGCGAACACCCCCGTTCCGTCATTGCGAACGCAGTGAAGCAATCCAGTCAGGTACAAACCTTAACAAGGTTTGAAACCTTGTTAAGGTTCCACTTGACATAAATCGTAAAAAACACAGACGACTTCATTTGAAGATGAAGCCGCCTGTACATAATTTGTAATTCTTAATTCAAAAAATCAATCATCCGTTTGCGTCTCGGCGTACTCTTTGAGGAGTTTGTCCTGAACGTCGGTGGGTACTAACTCGTAGGAGGCGAACTTCATTGTGAACGAGGCTCTGCCGCCGGATATGGAACTCAGGGAGGTGGA
>JAISTJ010000186.1 GCA_031272655.1 Tannerella sp. | reverse complement strand
GTGTGTGTGTGTGTGTGTGTGTGTGTGTGTGTGTGTGTGTGTGTTTATCAAAATAGACGGGATTTGCAAATTATTTAACGTAAAGTTTGTTAAACAGACTGGATTGCTTCGTTCCTCGCAATGACGGGGAACCTGCATGAATGGATAGCGCACCACGCAATGACGCGGCGCGAGTGTCTCTGGACAGCCGGAATCCCTGTATTCAAAGGCACAGTCGGTATATTTGGACAAATACATTCTCATATTGATACATGATATATTCGGCGGCAAATATAAACATTAATTTCAAACAAACAAGAAAAATTTCAAAAATTTTTTTTCGGATTTCAAAATTTAATGCTCAAATCCACTCCGGATCGGAAAGGTCGTCCTTTTTGAGCGAGCGAGCGACCCATTGATTCGAAATAAAAGGCGGCATAATCGGCGTTCAGGGTGTTTTTCGACCATAAAGCAAGTTCAAAAATGCCTTTTGATGCGGCAAAGCGGAGGTTTAGCAGACCGTAAAACGGCTGGCTGACATCGTTTGCCGCCGTCCAGTAAATTTTTCCGGCAGCATTATAGTTAGCGTTGATTTGAAGCCTGTCTATCAGGTTGCCGGAGAGGAAGTTTTTCAGATATACGACGCCTGCCGAAAGGGTTTGGCGCGGTCCGTAAGGAAGATAGTTGCCCTCATAATCTTCCCCGCCGTCGTTTTTGCCGAAAACGGCATGGGTGAAGCCATAATCAGCCGTAGCACTCCAACTGTCCGACAATCGGGTGGCAAGGCTCAACTCAAAGCCTTTTGACGACGCCACACCCGCATTGCTGAGCATCCTGCCCTGACCGCTGTTTACAAACTCAGTCAGCTGAATATCATGCACATCCATATAAAAAACGGTGATTTCGCCATAAAGGAAATTTTTAATCCACTCGCCCTTGAAACCGGCCTCGTAGTTCCAACTGTATTCCGGCTTGTAAGTAACTGATTCTTTGACGCTTAATGGATTTTCTTCACGGGCGTATTTTTCGCGTAAAGCCTGTTGGGCAAGGTCGGCAAACATCTGGATATTGTAACCGCCTGCTTTATAGCCGTTTGCAACAGAAGCATAGATGTAATTGGAACCGCCAACCTCATATTTCAGCGCAACTTTAGGTGAAACCCGCTTAAACACAAGATGTTCCGCACCTTGAAGCGAGGCGAACAGGAATGTATCCACCGCCGTTTCAATCGGCGTGGGCCTGCCCGGAACAGTCATCTTAACAGCAAGATTCATGTTCATCTCAGTTTTTGTGTCATAGTCGAGTTTTACTTTTTCATAGTCCAAACGTATGCCCGCTGTAAGTGATAATCCCTTGATAAACAGATTGTTATATGTGGATTGATGAAAAACAGCGCCGCCGATTGCAGGGGTTCGGAAAAAACCCGGAATAGGAATTTCGTTATCCATCGAATTAACCGACATCTCCGGCGCTCTTGGGTTATCCTCGTGTATCTGCTGAAAGAGTTGGTCAAACATCGGTATAAGCGTGCTCTTCACACCATCTTCGCCCATTGTAGTTAATGCGGTGGTATTCATACTGTTATAGAACCCATACAGCCCGAAAGACCACTGATAGTTACTTCCGGGCGCCGATTTGAGGGTCATCTCTTCCGTGAAAGAGTGCAGATACTGCCTCTGATGCATCGTAAAACGCGATTGGGGCGAGTAATCAAGATCCATTCGCATGTCGTCGTCAAGATACTGATACGACGTCGAATTGTTGAACAACACCTTGACGCCTTTATATTTGAGATTAAAATTCCCGTTAACTACCTGACGATCATAGCTTCCCGCATCATTATAGTTAGGCGCCTCCACCTTGCCGCCGGAATATTCCCCATAAGGGAAAGCACCCTGTTTCGTAAAATCGTAATCTACAGACAGTTGCGCCGTCCACTTCTCGCCGAATTTACGGTCTAAACGGATGCGCCCGCCCGCCGTCTGCGATTCGTCTTCTTTCCGGTTTGTATATAAGTTCTTGAAATAGCCGTCATTACGATCGTAATACCCGCTTACGGACAGCCCTGTACGGTCGTTCAGAGGTTTCGATATGAACACATTCGCCTTGAAAAGCCCCTGCGTACCGGCCGTCAGCGAAGCCTGCGTCAGCTCGTATTCAAGCGGCGAATGAGTATAAATGCGGATGATACCCGCCATGGCATTGCGCCCAAAAAGTGTACCTTGCGGACCACGCAAAGCCTCAATGCGCTGAATATCAGCAAAATTAAAATCAAAAGCCGATTTGTCGGGATACGGCGCCTCGTCCACATACAACCCTACAGTCTGCCCTGTACTGCGCTCGCCGAAACCGCGCACATAGATCGGAACAGTCATCCGCGAGCCATAGTCAGGGATAAAAACGTTAGGCACAATGGCGCTCAAGTCCTTAATCCCAAAAACAGACATCCCCTTGATTTGCAGCGGAGTAAACAACGTCGCAGCGCCCGGAAGCGACCGCAACGGGTTAGTTTCCTTAGTGGAAGACGTAACCACCACTTCTTCAAGCCCATAAGTACGCAAAGTGTCGTTGTCAAACTCATTTTCTACGGTCTGCGCCTGCAAAAATTGAAGCGCCTGTACACCTGCCAACAGGCATATAATTATAGATTTAAACCGCCCAAAATAATTATCTAATTTCCTAATATTCATACAGTTATATATTTTACGCCCTATTGAAGAACGCTCAAAACAAGGCGCAAAGATACGATTTATTTCCGAATACGTTAACGTTGAAACAAAAAATAATAGAATTATCAAAATTTTAAGTACTTTTGCGAAGTAAAAATCCAATTAAAATTCTTGTCAATATGAAAAATTTAACACTACTTTCGTTCTGCGTTTTGTTGATAAACGCATGTGTTTCAAAAGAAAACGAAACATACATTGTTACCCCGTCGCCATCCCAGCTCGCGTGGGCGGAGTCTGAGATTGGGCTGATGCTTCATTTGGATATGAACATGTACGAGCCGGAAACGTTTCGTTACGAAGACGCCTCTACGCTTCCTTCGCTTTCGCTGTTTAATCCGACGCAACTCAACACCGACCAGTGGTTGCAGGCTGCTGTCTCTCTTGGCGCCAAGTATGCCGTGCTGATAGCCAAACACGGCACCGGTTTCACGCTCTGGCCTACGGAAGCCAATGACTATCACGTCGGTAAGACTCCTTGGCGCGACGGCAAGGGCGACATCGTCGCTGATTTCATCGCTTCCTGTAAAAAATACGGCATCAAACCCGGAGTCTATTACAACACCGGCGCTAATACTCTCTACGGTGCGCAATATACCCGTATGAGCGATTCCGCACAATTCGTTTATAACAACGTGGTAATAAAACAGTTAACCGAGTTGTGGAC
>JAISTJ010000124.1 GCA_031272655.1 Tannerella sp. | reverse complement strand
GCTAATACGCTGATTTCCTGCGTGATATAGCCTATGTAGGTTATTTGTAGGGTGGCGTTTTCGGCTACGGATAGGGCGAAGTTGCCATCGGGATCGGTTTGGGTGCCGTTGGAGGCGCCTTTTTCGATAACGTTAGCTCCAACAAGCGGCTCTCCGGTTACTGCGTCGGTTACGGTTCCTGTCAGATTTTTGCCCCGCTGTTGGTGAAAGGCCTTCCATGCTGTCAGGATGATGTATTCGTTGTAGAAGGAGTAGTGGATGTTGGTTTTTTTGAAGGCGTCGTCGAGCATGGCAGTCAGTTTACCGCTGTTTTTGGTGAGGTTTACCTGACTGTTTACATCAACGTCGTTGTTGCGCAGTACGACCAGAAAATCGGTCTGGTCTTCAATCTCATCTATGAGTTCCTTGATGGAAACAGTGTTTGTACGTAGTTCAATCGTTATCTGCGCATCAAGATTAAGAGCAGACAGCTGAAAAGTACAAAGGGTAATAATAAAAAAAATGTTTCTCATACTTTTTAATAAAAATAAATTCATATCTTTGTCTTGTTTTTTGGTGAATACTGAAAATTTTTTTGGTGTTTGCATCTAACGCGCCGCGACCGGTTGGGGAACTGGTGTCGCGGCGTTTTTCTGTTGATAATCTTTACTCTTCCATAGGCTTCCGAATTTTAAATGTTTATAATTATTTTGTTGTTCTCTTCGTCTTTTATAAGGCTGAACCGGTGGATTTTCCGCATCAGCTGCATGATTTCGTCTATGCTGTCGCGCTGGCGGAATTTGACGGTGTATCGCCAGTTGAGCATCTTTTTGTTTTTGACCTCTATTGTGATGTCGTAATAGAGTTCGAGCCGTTTCAGGATGACTTCAAAACGCTCATTTTCAAAGCTGTATATGCCTTCGCGCCACAGGAAATAGTGCTTGTTGCCTATCGAATCTTTGACTAATGAGCCGACATTGTAGTTTACGAGAACTTTTTCGTCGTGGTGAAGTTCAACATTGACAGACGGCCTTAACGGATTGAAAACCAGCGCTTTACCTTTAATGAGGCTGATTTGGTGGATTTTCTCTTCCGGATAGGCGCTTATATTGAACTCCGTTCCGAGCGCCTGTACGTCCATTTTGCCTGCCCTGACGATGAACGGCCGGACGGCGTCTTTCGCCACTTCAAAGTAGGCCTCGCCTTCAATCTTGACGCGCCTCTCGTTGTCCGCGAAAAATGCGGGAAAAGTGAGGCTGCTTAGGGAGTTGATCCATACTGTTGTGCTGTCTTCAAGCCTGAAAGCAAGCCGCTGCCCCTTTGGCACGGAGATGGTGACGTTTTTGGCGACCGGCGCTGTAACTTGCTGTTTATCAGATGAATAAAACCGGCTTGCGGAGAACCATGTTACGCTTGCTATACAGGCTGCCGCTGCAGCATATAGAAGGCGCCGACGTATGGTCTTCATCCTGATAATCTTAGCCCGTGAAGCTATAAAGTTCTGATAATCAGCCTTTGCTTGATTTTCATCTCCTTTTTTCGGCATCAGACAGATGAGCGCTTCAATGCTCTGGATTTGAATCATTTCCGCTCTCAGCGCAGCGTCTGTCTCTGCTTTACGGAGCAGTTCAACCCTTTCGGCAAGCGTCAACTGCCCGTTGAAATATTTTTCCGTTTGTTCGTCCATTTTTTCGCTTAAAAACATGTATATATCGTTTGAGGTTTAAAAATCCGCTAAAAGGATTGAAATTTTTTTTTTGCGGGGTATGTTTACAGGGAAGTCAGGAATAGCAGTAAGATGTTGTTTTTCATGGCTTTGCGGAGTTTGCGGTAGGCAACGCTCATCTGTGATTCTACGGTATTGATGGAAATTTTGAGTTCGGTGGCTATATCCGATTGCTTTTTGCCTTCTAATTTGTTCATTATAAATATTTTACGGCACTGTTCGGGGAGGGCGTCAATTGCCTTGTGCAGCAGGTCTTCGACGCTTTCGCCGGACGCTAACAGGTCATTGTCGAAAGCTTCAAGGGTGTCGAACTTCATCTGCATGTCGCGCCGGTACTCTTCCTGAATGATCGTTTCCGCTTCGCGAACGACTATCTCATGGCGCAGATAATCAATGCTTTTGTTCTTTATCAAAGTGAACAGCAGGGCAAGCAGATGGTTGCGGTTTTGGATAGCCCTGCCGCCCGTCTCCCAGATGTCCGCAAATGCGTCCTGCACAATGTTTTCCGCGTCCTCGCGAATTTTTATAAAAGACTGCGCGAACCGGACTAATCCGCTGTGATACGTCAGGTATGCCTCCTTAAAGTACGCTTCGAACCGGTTTGCTTCATCAGATTTAGTTTTTGAGTCAGACATTTTTTGATAAGGTTTGAATTTTGTCCGCAAAAATAAAAATGTTTTTTCATTTATACATCATTTTTTGCGAAAAAATTTCTACATTTGCGGTCGAAATTTTTACAAATGAAATTAAAAATTTTATATATTGCTGTTTTACAGATAGTTGCAACAAGCGTCTTAGCGGCGAGCTCCGAGTTTGTCGCTCCGAAGCTGTCGCCGTCAGCGAAGATAAGTTTGCTTACCTGCTCTCCGAGCGATGATGACGTCTATACACTGTATGGTCACACAGCTATTCGCGTGTGTGATACTGCTATACGTCTTGATGTAGCGTTCAACTATGGTATTTTCGACTTTTCAAAACCTAATTTCATATACAGGTTTGCTAAAGGTGAAACAGACTATATGTTAAGGGCTTACGATTTTAAATCGTTTCTTTATGAGTATATTCAACGAGGCAGCGAGGTTACAGAGCAGGTTTTGAATCTATCTCCTTCCGAACGTGAGGCTTTATGGCAAGCGCTGGCGTTGAATGAGCGTCCCGAAAACCGAGTTTACAGATATAACTTTTTTTTTGATAACTGCGCTACGAGACCTGAGGCGATTATTGAGAAGTACGTCATTGGAGGTATCCGTTTTGCGCCGGATACTACCGTTCTGACTTTTCGCGATATAATAAATTATTGTACGCGTAACCATCCATGGGTTACTTTCGGATGCGACCTTGTGCTCGGACAACCTACCGACCGGATAATGACTTTCCGCGAAAAGTTCTTCCTGCCGGAGTTTCTGAAAGACGCTTTCGAGACGGCACAACGGGGAGATATGGGAGATTGCTTCGTGCCTCGCAATGACGTAAACAATGATACGCCTCGCAATGACAAGTTGACACGGGAAACAATTATTTTAAATGAAGCGGAAAAAACCGAAGCGGAAAAAGACAAAGAATACAAGACGTTTACAGCTTTGTTGACGTCGCCGATTGTCTGTACTTCGCTGTTTCTCATCATAATACTTATTATCACTCTCGTCGAATGGAACAGAAAGAAGTACTATGCCTTTGTTGACTGTGCGCTATTTACTGTTGCAGGTTTAGCCGGTTGCGTACTGTTCTTTCTCAGTTTCATTTCCGTTCATCCAAGCATATTTCCTAACATCTCCGTTCTATGGCTTCACCCTTTCCACTTCATTGGAGTATGCTTTTTTGCAGTAAAAAAATTAAAAAAGCAAGCTAATTGGTATCATTTTATTAACTTTGCGGTAATTATTGCAATGTCTGTAACATGGATTTTCTTCCCTCAACATTTCAATATCGCTTTCGCACCGCTCATTGCAAGCCTCTTATTGCGTTCCGGAAAGCGGATAAAAGTAAAATAAAAAGTAAAAAGTAAAAAACAAATAAAAACAAAAATAAAATAATGAACAGGATATTCACTTCGTTGTTAGCTATATTACTCGCTATAAGTGGATTAAAGGCGCAACAGCAACATGCGCCAAAGTTGGTTGTTTGTATCAACATAGACCAGCTTCGGGGCGACTATTTGGAGTATTTCAAGCACACTTTCGGCGAACATGGCTTCAAACGGTTGCTTAATGATGCTGTGGTTTATCGGCATGTGCAGTATGAGTTCGGCAATATAGACCGTGCAAACGCTTCGGCTACAGTCTTCACCGGTTCAAACCCCTGCTATCACAGTATCACGGGCGTTACAAGATACGACTTTGATAAGGAATTAGAGCGTTCATGCCTGTATGACGCTCATTATCTTGGCAATTACACGCATCAGAACTTCTCGCCAAAGAACCTGCTGTCGTCAACGATAGGCGATGAACTTAAATTAGCCTCCAAAGGCGCGAGCCTCGTTTACGGCATAGCGCCGGAAGCGGAGAACGCCATCATCTCTGCCGGACATGCTGCAGACGGCGCTTTCTGGCTCGACGATTATAACGGCAAGTGGGCTACTACTACGTTTTACAAGAACATTCCCAAGTATGTGGACAAACTTAACAGCGGACAGGAATCTCTCTCTCAACGACTACCGTCAATTATTTGGGAACCGCTCTTAGCAACTGATAAATACAGCTCTTTGCCGTATATAACAGACAAAAAACCATATAAATACACATTCAATGAAAAGGAAGTAGGTTGTTATCAACGTTTTAAAACTTCAGCGTATATCAATCCCGAAATAACGCGCCTTGCAGTGCAATTCATCAACAGCGGCGAACTCGGTTCCCACCCTACTCCGGATTTATTGTCTCTGACTTATTATGGCGGCAATTTTGCTGACGTTCAGTCGCAAACATACACTTGCGAAGTACAAGATATTTATTATCTGTTAGATAAATCGCTCGAAGAACTTTTTACTGCAATAGACAAGAAGGTAGGCTTACAGAAAACGCTTATAATAGTAACAGGCACAGGCTATTACACCGATATATCCATAGAACCGGAAGATGAGACAACAGTCGGCGGTACGTTCTACCCCAAGCGCTGTATAGCTATGCTGAACATGTTCCTGCGTGCAGCCTACGGTCAAAAAGACTGGGTAACAGGCTATCACAACCAACAAATATTCCTCAACCGCAAGATAGTGGAAGATGAGAAGCTCGACTTGGATGCTTTTCAGAAGAAAGCAGCAGAATTTATCGCCGAGTTTAGCGGCGTACAGCAGGTAACAACCGACCTGACGCTTCGCGCAGGCGAATGGAACGAAGGCTCCGCAACGCTGAGATACGGTACATATCATATCGGTCGCGGCGACCTTATAATAGAACTGATGCCTGGTTGGGGTGTTGAAGACGAACAGACAGGTAAGAAAGCGAAGATAAAACGTAACAATGCCGTCATCACTCCTCTTTACCTCTATGGCAATGGTCTGAAAACCAATCATATAGACCGCACAGTGTATGCTACCGAAATAGCGCCTACAATAACTAACGCCCTACGTATCAAAGCCCCAAATGCGTGCAGTGATTTACCCTTAGTTGAAGTGAAATAATCTTATTTCTTTAGTAATGAGGCCGGTATGGTGAAGACATAATCGCCCGACCCGACTTTCTTTTTCTTACCGTCAGGTAAGATTACCGTAGCCGTCGTATTTGCCGGAATAGAAACTGCAAGTGTGAACTCGTCGTTTTCTATCTTCCAAACCGAAACGATTTCACCTTTTATGGAGTTATAAGAACCGACTGCCCATGTTAGGGAACCACCCGGGCGGGGTTGTATTGTAAAATGTTCATATCCGGGATGTTTGATGTCGGGATTAATGCCGAGAACATGTCGGAACAGCCATTCGCTAACCGAGCCGAAGGCAAAATGGTCGAAAGAGTTCATTCCGGCGCTTTGGAAGCCGCGTCCCGGCACCCATGCGTCCCAACGTTCCCAGACTGTTGTGGCGCCGTTCTTCAAGGGGTAGAGCCATGACGGGAAACGGGTGGATTCGAGCAGTTTATATGCAATGTCTTCGCGCCCGAAGTCCACGAGTAACTGCATCATCATGGGTGTTGAAATGAAGCCGGTGGACAGTCGCCAGTCGTATTCTTCGATGCAGTCAACAAGGTGAGCGAAAGCTTTTTGACGCAGATTTTCAGGTATTAAGTCATAAAAGAGGGCAAGTGAATAGGCGCCTTGAGAGTTGCCTTGTACAACGCCTTCCGCATCAACATATTCTTTTATAAAGACTTCTTTTATTTTTGCGGCAAGAGCGCCGTATTTAGCAGCGTCGTCGGGATGATTGAGGACGGTAGCTATGTCCGACAACAGACGCGCTGCATAAGCGAAGTACGCTGTGGCAAAGACGTCATCGGGCGTGCTGCCGCGTTTAGTGCTGTAAGTAGTATCGGGCGGATTATGTATTGTATTGGCATTAAGCCAGTCATTATTATGATTATGTCTTACCCGCCATATATAATCGGGGTTTTCACGAAGCGTGGCGTCTATATGGCTCTTCATCAGCGGATAAAGGCTTGCCATAGCATTAGTATCGCTGTAGTTCTCATACAGTCGCCATGGTATTATCAAGCTTGCTTCGCACCATCCGGGCGCTCCTACCCAGCCTTTCCAGTAGCCTTCCTGCCTGAGAGACGGATACATTGAGAAGAACTGCCCGTTGAAAGCCATGTCGCGCGAATCAAGTGCAAATTTAGTGAAGAAACCGGCCATGTTCATGTTGAAGATAGCGCTTTGTGCAAAAATCTGAATGTCTCCTGTTGCGCCCGTCCGTTCATCGCGCGAGGGGTTGTCGGTCATCACGCTAAGCATGTTGTTGCGCTGTGTCCAGACAATGTTTTCATACAGCCGGTTTAAATCATCGTTTGAACAGGCAAATTCGCCGGTAATTTCGGGGTCTGAACTGATAGCTTTAGCAATAATCATTTCTGCATCAGGCGGTTCGCTCAGACCGGAAATTTCTGCATATTGAAAGCCGTGATATGTAAAAGTAGGGTCGAAATAATCGTCACCGCCGGAAAGGATAAAAGTATCGGTAGCTTTGGCATGTCCAAGACTCTGAGTATAGATGCTTCCATCGTCGTTGAGCCATTCACCGTGACGGATAGTAATGACTTGACCTGCCTTTCCTTTTATTCTAAGGGCACAATGGCCGGAGATGTTTTGTCCGAAATTGACAATATACTTGCCGTTCCATTCTCGGACGTCCACCGGCGACAGTTCGGCGTGCACCCGTATAGGTTCGTTTTTCTGGGCGATAAGGTTACGTTTCTGTTCTTTATCAACGTAAACAGCCTCCCATTCGGAATCGTTAAAACCTGCATCGTTCCATTTTTCGGGAATTTTTCGTGCGTCAATTGTTTCGCCGGCAAAGTTATCCGCCATAAGGATATAACCGTCGCGGTTTATTTTCCATGTTCCGTCGGTAGGAATTATAATATGCTCTCCATCAAATGTTTCTATTATAAGTTGAGCGATAAATCTTCTGTCGAGTGCATAGAAGCCGCGATGCGGAAAACAGAGGTTCCATTTTATACCGCCCATGCGTCCGAGCGCCCATCCATCCGCAAGAGTTGCTGCAAGTGCATTTTCGCCTTCATGAAGATATTCGGTAACGTCATAAGTTTGAAACTGAACGCAATCGTCGTAGTTTGTCCATTCAGGCGCATGAAGAGCTTCGCCTATCCTTTCGCCATTGAGCCACATCTCGTAATATCCAAGCGCTGAGGCATATATAGTTGCATTTTTTACTATACCGGTTATATTGAATGATTTACGCAGTAACGGAGATGGTGTGTAAGGTGGGTTCGTCCATCTTTGGCGGTCGAAATCGGGTTTGTTGTAGTTATTAAGCACATAGTCTTTATACTCACGCAATTTCAAATCAGGCTCATCGCCAATCCATTGACCTGTCCAGACTTCGGGCGGTGTGCCCCATAGCGCCGTTGCACTCCATGGCGTCCATCCTTTGTTGGTACGGACGCGCACTTTCCACCTGCACTTGTGCATGCTTTCGGGTTTAAGACCTTTGTAAACTATCTGAACAGATTGCGACGACTTAACTTCGCCCGAATCCCACAGGTCGGCTTGCCCTGCTTCAAGAGCCTCTTCAGAGGTTGCAGCAAGTATCTGATATGCAATCTGTTTAATATTAGTAACTTTATCGTCAAACGAATACAGTTTCCATGCTAATCGAGGCTCAGCAGCATCAATGCTCAATGGGTTATCCAGGTATTCACAGGTTAAGTCACTTACTATCAGACTGTAATTTTCCTTGTTTCCACACGCGGTAACAAGTAATAATGATAGAAAAACTAATATCTTTTTCATTTGGTCAATATATTAAAATTATTATTTTTGCAAAACGGCGCCTGCGGTTTTTTCTTTCAGGTATCGGTAGGCTTCTTCAATTATTGTATCAAAATTGTTGAGTTGGTCTGCATCGGTGATATTGACTGATATATCCGGGTCTATGCCATCTTCGGTATAGGCTTTGGAGGCGTCGAGTATAGGTGAAGAAGAGAAGCGGACGCTCCAGCCGTTAGGAATTTCGGAATGGAACGGCAGTCCGCAGCCCCCGCCTGTACGGTCGCCAATGATTGTTACCTGATTGAATAGTTTCATTTTGTTGACGAAATCATTTGTTGCGCTGTAGCAGCTACGGTTGGTCAGCACCGCCACAGGTCGCAACCAGCGTATCCGTTTGGAAGGTTCAAGTTCGATAGGGTAGGGGTCGGAGAAATCTTCGTGTCCCGGTCCTTGTTTGTGTATGATATATCCTACTGTCAATTTTTCTGTAATAAAGCGTGAAGCAATACGCTCGGAATAAACTAACGAGCCACCGCCATTATTGCGGACGTCAAATATTATTGCTTTACAGTCTTTGAAGTGGAGAAACATCTCGTCTAAATTTGCTTCTCCTACAGCAGCCGAGAAGTCGCCGTAATAGACGTAACCGATGCTATCGCGAAAAATGAGATACCGTAGTCCTCCTGCTATCCTGTAGTCAGTGCCGATATATTTTTTATGTACCACATTGTTGAAATTATCCGGATAGTTTTCGCTCCAATCCCAGAATCGAGTAACGTTGAAGGTGGATATCAGGTTAGTATGTCCGTCCCGTAGCTCGGCAAGCATTAGTCCAAGTACATTAAACAGTTCGTAACGGTCTAAGGTGTCGCTAATCATAGCGTTATATTTTGTATGAACAGCGTTCCAATCAATACCTTTTAGTTTGAAAAAGCAGTAGTTTTCATCAATCAGTTTCCACAGCGCCTCGAAGTTTTCTCGAGGAGAAGATGTATAATCATCCTTGTCTGTACAGGCAGGAACAACTATGAAACTCATCAATATTATTATTATCAAATATTTCTTCATAAATTCAAACTATAAACTTAATAACTCATAAACTTTTGTAGAGACACCCAAATTGTGCGTCTCTACCAATCTTCAAACCTAATAATACGCGCTTTGAAACAAATTCCGCCGTCTCATCTCACGACCGCCAAAGGCAACAAACTCTTTGACAAATCCCAACATGATATTGTGAGAAATGATATGACGGTCTAAGTTGTGAACACTTGTAGAATAATAACTTCCGAGATAACCTGTCCTGATTGTCATTCCTCCGGCAGGAAAGTCAAGAAACAGGTAGTTCCTTATAGCAAATTTGTTATGTAAAGAATTGAAGTTAAATATTTTAGATGTATTGCCAAGACTGAAAATTTCGTAGTAAGACTGGTTGTAAACAGGCGAGAACAATACACCCATAATTGGCGATTCCAACTGATAGCGAAGCGCGAGGGGGTATTTTTTAATTTTAAATTCATAAATAGCTATCAGTGAGAAGTTTAAATCTATATCTGCGTGAAGTGTCATAGGGTTATTGCCGTTGCGGGTGTTATAAACCATACCAAACATACCGCGCGGACCTCCGCCTACCATTATCTTAAAGAAGGGGTCAGGTAAGAAGCGATAGTGATAACTGAGGGCATAGTCAACGAAAGCAGAGAGGTAGTTGGCGTTTTCGGCGCCGTTGACGGTCGAGGCTATGTTGACGTTTACCATAGTCTGGCGAGATAAACGGTAATTTGTTTTGCTTGCAAGTTTCATCCTTTCGTTCATGAAACGGAACCCGTATCCGTCATAAGCCATAGGCGACAGATATGTATCTTTCATCCCGAAAAGTCCGACGCCAATCATTGAGCCTTCGTTGATGGAACGCAGGTCTTCGACGTCCTGCACCGTATTATTGACGTCTTCGGTCAAAGCGCCTCTGTTTCTGTTTACTAATTTAGCCGTCGTGTCGCGTGGAGTGGTTTTTTTAATCGTGTCGTTAGGCGTCGTTTTTTCATCAAACCTAACAGGTTTTGAAAACCTGTTAGGTTTAGCTTCTTCGCGAGTTTCATAATTGCGAGGCACGAAGCAATCCGCATCCGACATGTCATTGCGAGGCACGAAGCAATCTGTTGATAACGATGAGATTGCTTCACTTTGTTCGCAATGACGCCGCTGAAAAGGTACGTCATTGCAAGGCACGAAGCAATCTGTTTCTTCTTTTGTAATGTTTTGAGCCACAACAGTACAAGGTGATAGTATTGTTCCAAACAATGCTATCGCTACTGTCATTGTTAAAACACCTCTTAATATCTTCATATTATCTCATCTTTAAATAAATCGTTAACAGGCAGCTTGCCGGGCGCAGTCGTCGCGCCTGCAGCGGTATTTGATGATGTTGGCGGGAAAGCTGCATCCTCTGTTTCTGCGGGCTGGAGACCTGCGCTTTCAGCAGGCTGAAAGCCCGCACTCCCGGGAGCGGGGAAGCGTTCCGGCTCAAGTTCGGTAACGGTCGCTACCTCGTAGGTGCTGATGCGCTTGCCGCGGGCTTTGAAGCCTTTGACGCCTATAAACTGCTCGGCGTCGAGGATAAGCGGCGGGCGGAAACTGTCGTTGCCGCCAAACTCTGCCTCCAAACGTGGATAGAACGTGTCGGTGAGCAGGTAGAGTGTACTCTTCTCGTTGTCGCCGAGGAAGTTCAGGCGTTTGCTGCTCGGCTCGAAGCGGAAGCGTTTCAGGTAGGGATAGTTCTGGTCGGCGTCGAAGAAGGCTGCCGTCCAGACCTTTGCGCTGTCGAAGCGCTCGATGCGCAGGATGTTGTCTTCGTAGTGGTTGCTGAGGTCGAAGTCGGTGGTGTAGAAATTGCCGTCCGGCAACACCACAAGCAGCAGGTCGTCGCTTTGGAACTCGCCGAGAGCCTCGCCGCGACCGTCGTAGTTGAGGCGCAGCACGTCGCGGTCGAACCATACTTGCAGACCGCCGAGCGTCGATGAGCCTTTCTGTTTAAGTGAAATTTTGTGGATTTCCAACTTCGTCAGCGTCAGACCAACCGCGCCGCGTCCCTTGATTCCCACCTCGCTGAAGTCTTTCTCGAAGGCGGTGATTTTCTGCCGCAGTTTGGGCTTGAGGATGACGCGGATGGTCTCTGCCTCTCCGTTAGGGTTAGCGCTGAAATACAGCACTTTAGAACCTTCTTTGCCCTGCGTCAGGTCGTACTCGCGGTCGCGCGTAACGCCCGTTACGGCAAAGCGTTTGATGAAGTTCTTGCCGCCCGACTTGCCGTCGCGATAGACCACGTTATAAACCGTCCGCGTGTCGTTGCGCTTGAACACGTCGAGGTGTATCACGTTCTTGCCCACAAAAACCTTGTCGCTGACCTTTATCACCTTGTAGGCGCCGTTAGCATAAAACAGTATAATGTCGTCAATATCAGAGCAGTCGCACACATATTCATCCTTTTTGAGCGCCGTCCCTATGAAGCCCTCTTCGCGGTTGATATACAGTTTCTCGTTAGCCTCAATCACCTTTGTTGCCTCGATGACGTCGAAGTTGCGTATCTCGGTGCGGCGCGGGTATGCAGCCCCGTAACGCTCTTTAAGCATTGTAAACCAATCGATTGTGTAGTCCACAATGTTCGCAAGTTGGTTGTCGGTCTTCTCTATTTCCTGCCTGATACGCGCCATGAGTTCGTCATTACTGTCGATATTGAACTTCAGGATGCGTCCCATCTTGATTTCCATTAACTTAAGGATGTCGTCGCGGGTAACTTCGCGTATGAACGAGGGTTTCCAAGGTTCGAGGCGCGTATCTATGTGAAGCACAGCGGCGTCGATGTTAGGCGCGTCTTCAAACTCCTTGTCTTTGTAAATCCTTTCGGTGATGAAAATGCGCTCTAACGAGGCGTAGAACAGTTGTTCTTCCTGCTCGGCGCGGTGTATTTGCAGTTCCCGCCGCAGCAGTTCAAGGGTCTGGTCGGTAGAATGCCGCAGTACGTCGCTGACGGTCAGGAACTTTGGCTTGTTGTCTTCTATGACGCAGCAGTTGGGCGAGATATTGATTTCGCAGTCGGTGAAAGCGTAGAGCGCGTCAATGGTTTTGTCGGACGAGACGCCCGGCGCAAGATGTACCTGCAGTTCAACGTTTTTGGCGGTGAGGTCAACGATGCTTTTCATCTTAATCTTGCCTCGCTCGTTAGCCTTGATGATAGATTCTTTCAGCATCTCGGAGGTGCGTCCGAAGGGTACTTCGGTGATAATAAGCGTCTTGGCATCGGCTTTCACTATCTTCGCGCGTACTTTTAATATACCGCCGCGTTGCCCGTCGTTGTATTTCTTGACGTCGATAGAGCCTCCGGTCTGAAAATCAGGGTATAACAGCACCTCTTCGCCCCGCAGGTAGGCTATCGAGGCGTCGAGTATCTCGTTGAAGTTGTGCGGCAGTATTTTGGACGAAAGTCCTACGGCGATGCCCTCCGCGCCCTGAGCGAGCAGCAGCGGAAACTTAACCGGCAGTGCGACAGGCTCTTTGTTCCTGCCGTCGTACGACATCTTCCAGACGGTCGTCTTAGGGTTGAAGACCACTTCGAGCGCAAACTTCGAGAGGCGCGCCTCGATATAACGCGGCGCGGCGGCAGGGTCGCCCGTCTCGATGTTGCCCCAACTTCCCTGACAGTCGATGAGCAGGTTCTTCTGCCCCAACTGCACGAGGGCGTCGCCTATTGAAGCGTCGCCGTGCGGGTGGTATTGCATGGTTGAGCCGACGATGTTAGCCACCTTAGTGTAACGCCCGTCGTCCATCTGCTTCATAGCGTGGAGGATACGTCGCTGCACCGGCTTCAAGCCGTCGTTGCGGTGCGGCACAGCACGTTCAAGGATGACGTACGAAGCATAGTCGAGGAACCAGTTCTGGTACATCCCCGACAGTTGGTTAGAGCCGTCTCCTGCGCCCGGAATGCGGTAATGCGATTGCGTTTCGGGCGCCTCATCTTCAGTATCTTTACCGTCGGCTGCACTTGAAGCGAAGTCGTCCGTTTCGTCCTCCTGCAGGGATTGGTCGCGCTCCGTCAGCGTATCGTTGTCATTAATTTCGTCCGTAAATTCGTATGTCTGCTCTGTATCTTTATCTTCCGTCATTTTTTTAGTGAAATAAGGTCGCAAAGATAATTATTTTTCGCGAAAACAACAAAATCAAGCAACGCAATTGTATTTTCTTCTATGAAATCGGAACGGACGGGTATTTCTCTCGACGACATATCCATATCATTAACAACTGAGTGACGTAATCTGATTTTAGATTTCAGTCATGCTAAACGCTAAAAGCACAAAGTTGCGAAGGCGCAAAGGATATAAATCTTTGCGCCTTAGTGTCTCGGCGTCCTTTGCATTTAGTATTTTCCGGATTGCTTCGGGATACATCTTTGTAATGATGGGGGAAGAGAATAAATTTTGTAGATATTTTAATATTTGGGCGGTTAAAAGTTAAATAAACTTAAATTGAGAAAAATCGGGGGAATTTTGGGGTTTTTTGGGTGTTTTTTGGGGAAAAACTTTTTGCGGATTTCGCAAAAAATTGGAAAAATTTTAATTTTTGTGGACTTTTTCGGTACAATTTCTATGGATTGTTACATTTTTTGTATAATTCGAGGAGTTGGATTTGGCGTTTGTTACATTTTTTATCAAAAATTTGTTAGAAATGTGTCATTTTTGGATACATTTTTTTTGAAAATATGACTTATCTTTGCAGCGTCGTTCATTGAAATTTTTGT
>JAISTJ010000053.1 GCA_031272655.1 Tannerella sp. | reverse complement strand
TCTGAGTATTAACCACCGGCGAGTTGTTATTATAGAACGTAACAGTAACCGAAGCCGCCTGATTCGACACATTAGTCATCATAAAGAACGTAGGCACATGCCAACTGTCCGACGGGTCAGGCGCCGCAAACCAAAATACTGTGTCCTGCGCCTTGAGCACATTTATAGAAAGTAGCAATGCTAACAAAATGCCGAATAAGACTCTGAATAGGTTAAGATTAAATGTTGTTTTCCGGATTGCTTCGTTCCTTGATTCTTCTTTTTCGCTTGCGGAAAAAATGACGGGGAAAAAACAATCCGAAGCGGGCCTACACCGACCGCTTAACACAATACTTTCCATCGTTTTTTCGGCATATAACTCATTAAATATCAATGCCTTAGTTTCATCATCCATCATAATAATCCTTTTATGATCTACATATTACGCCGCAAAGAAACAAATAAATTTTTAAATATCAAAACTTTTTGCGAAAAATTTTTCAAAAAATTATCATACTGCCATTTTGTCAGTACGAAATGTTAAAAATGACTTCCTGACGGGCTTTGTTAATTAATCCTTGTTAAATAGCTTCGTTTCACGTTAAATGTGTTAAAATTTCGGGGTCGGATTAAAATATTTGCCCGTTTTTTGTGTTAAATTAGCAGATTTGAAATTGTTAAATTTAAGAATTTATTAAATTAAAAAATTATGAATAAAAATTTGAAGAATTTATTTTACGCTGTAGTGATAATAGTTATCAGCAGCGGTGTAGCAGCCGCAGTAACGGCTTACGTTATGAAAAATAACGAGAGCAAGGGGTATTACCTTGAGAGTAAAGAAGGAGCGTTCAATCAGCCGGTGCAAAAGGTTATGTATGACGGAGTTGCGGCCGAGAACACTGATTTCACCTACGCTGCCGAAAAGACAGTTCATGCCGTAGTGCATATAAGCGTTTCGGCTACCGTATCGGTTGGTAATCAGTACATTGACCCGTTTGAATGGTTTTTCGGCAATCCCGACAGCAGGCAACGTCCGCGTCAGCAGCAACAGCAGATAGGCTCCGGCTCGGGAGTAATCATCTCGACCGACGGTTACATCATCACCAACAATCATGTGATCGAGAACGCCGACAGCATCAATGTTACGCTTAACGACAAGCGGTCGTTCACTGCCAAAATCATCGGCAGCGATCCGAGAACCGACATTGCGCTTATTAAGATTGATGCAACTGATTTACAGCCTATTACCTTTGGCGACTCGGAACAGTTGAAGGTCGGAGAATGGGTTTTGGCAGTTGGCAATCCGTTCGACCTCACCTCTACCGTTACCGCCGGCATCGTCAGCGCCAAAGGGCGTTCAATACAGACCGGCGACAGCGACAGGGAAAAGATCGCTGCGTTCATCCAGACCGATGCGGCAGTTAATCCGGGCAACAGCGGCGGCGCGCTTGTCAATACGAAAGGCGAACTTGTAGGCATCAACACCGCAATTTATTCACGTACAGGCTCTTTCACGGGTTATTCTTTTGCCGTTCCAATCAATATTGCGGGAAAAGTTGTCAGCGACCTCAAACAATATGGCGCAGTACAGCGCGGAGTGCTGGGTATTACGATGACTGATCCCGAAAATATCAGCAAAAGCGGCAAAGACACCAAGATCAGCAAGATGGAAGGCGCTTATATCATTGAGTTTGCAGAGAGAAGCTCGGCAAAAGAAGCAGGTATCGAAGTGGGCGACGTCATCACGGCTATCAATGACAAGAAAGTACTGTCTCCCAGCGAAGTACAGGAGCAAATCAACAAGTACAAACCCGGCGACAAGGTCAGGATAACCGTTGACCGCTACGGTAAGAAAAAAGAGTTTACCGTTGAGCTGAAAAACCTGCAGGGTAACACCAACATCCAAAAAGGCGGCGATAGCGCAGAAGTGCTCGGAGCGGCATTTAAAGCGCTGAGCGACAAGGAAAAACAGCAGTACGGCATCAGTTACGGTATTGAAGTTAGCAGCATCTCGAAGGGCAAAATTCAGGAATGTGGCATCAAAAAAGGCTTCGTGATAATGATCGTCAACGACGAGAAAGTCCAGACACCAGAAGCTTTCTTCAATATCGTGGACAAGATTTTGAAAGGAACTACATCCGAAAAAGGTCTGTTAATCAAAGGATTTTATCCTAATTCAGGCGCTACAAGGCATTATGCAATAGATTTGATTGATTAATTCATAGCTTGAATGCTTCCCACCGCCCTTATTCCCTTAGCGAATGCCATCGTTAAGCGAATAAGGGCGGAACATGGGAAAAACACCCAAGAAAGTCTGCAATGAGAGGCTTTCCCGCATAAGTTAAAAAAATATAAAAAAGTATCAAATCGTAAAAAAATCATTATCTTTGCGCCCCGAAAAGATTAATTTAGGGGCAATAGTAGTAATATGAGGCAATTAAAGATAACAAAATCAATTACTAATCGTGAAAGCGCTTCATTGGACAAATACCTGCAGGAAATTGGACGCGAAGACTTAATAACGGTTGAAGAAGAAGTAGAATTGGCGCAAGCTATCAGGAAAGGCGACCGGCAGGCGCTTGAGAAACTCACGCGCGCAAATCTGCGTTTTGTGGTTTCGGTAGCTAAACAATATCAAAATCAGGGACTTAGCCTTCCCGACCTTATCAACGAAGGCAATCTCGGTTTGATAAAAGCTGCGGAAAAGTTTGACGAGACGCGCGGTTTCAAGTTCATCTCTTATGCAGTGTGGTGGATACGCCAGTCTATCCTTCAGGCGCTTGCTGAGCAGTCAAGAATAGTGCGTCTGCCGCTCAATCAGGTGGGTTCGCTAAACAAGATCAGCAAAGCGTTTTCGAGGTTTGAACAGGAAAACGAACGCAAGCCTTCGCCCGAAGAACTTGCAGCCGAGCTTGATATTCCTGTTGACAAAATATCTGATACCCTGAGGGTTTCAGGACGTCATATCTCTGTTGATGCGCCTTTTGTGGAAGGCGAAGACAACAGCCTGCTTGACGTGCTTATCAATGACGACGCTCCAAATGCCGACGGCGATCTCATCAACGAATCGCTCGCAAAAGAAATCAACCGCGCCCTGTCAACACTTACCGAACGCGAGAGCGAAATCGTGAAAATGTTTTTTGGCATTGGCTGTCAGGAAGTTACGCTTGAAGAGATTGGCGACAAATTCGGCTTGACACGCGAGCGCGTCCGCCAAATCAAAGAAAAAGCTATCCGCCGCCTCAGACAAGGCTCACGGAGTAAACTTTTGAAGGCCTATCTCGGCTAATAGTTTTTCGTTTTGAATCAGCAATATCCATCCGTACTGCTTGAAAATGCAGTAAATGAGCTTGCGGCGCTTCCGGGTATCGGTCGCAAAACAGCGTTGCGTTTAGCTCTCAACATCTTACGCCGCGAACCTGCATACGCCGAAAGGCTCTCATCAGCGCTCGCGGCTCTTCGTAAAGACATCAATTACTGCCGCGAGTGTCATAACATCTGCGACACCGATCTGTGCAGCATTTGCAGCAATCCGCTCCGCGACCACTCAACCATTTGCGTGGTGGAAAACATCAAAGAAGTGATGGCGATTGAGAACACTACGCAATTTCACGGCGTTTATCACGTTCTCGGCGGCATTATCTCGCCCGTTGACGGCATCGGTCCAGCCGACCTCGAAACAAACAGCCTTATAGAAAGGGTGGCGCAAGGGGGGATAAAAGAAGTCATCCTCGCGCTACGGACGACGATGGAAGGTGATACTACCAATTTCTATATCTGGCGCAAGCTCGAACCTTACAATATCCTCGTAAGTGTCATAGCAAGAGGCGTTTCCGTAGGCGACGAGATAGAATACGCCGATGAAATCACACTCGGACGCTCTATCCTTAACCGCGTGAATTTTAACGACTCTCTAAAAACCTGATTACTATGTATTTGGAAAACGACAGGATAAGACTTAGAGCTCCCGAACCCGAAGATCTCGAAAAATATTACATCTGGGAAAACGACACCTCGCTGTGGGTTTCCGGCGATGCACACCTGCCCTATTCGCGCTTCGACCTGAAAAAGTTGATTTCTTCGGACGACGCGAAAGACTTTTATTCATCGAAGCAGATACGTTTCACTATCGAACAAAAGTCTGATAATGAGGCTGTTGGAGCCATGGATTTGTTCGATTTCTCGCCGTTTCACAAGCGTGCGGCTGTCGGCGCATTAGTGGACAATGCGCATCGGAAAAAAGGCTACGCCGCAGAAGCGATGGGGCTTCTCTGCGATTATGCTCTCCGTTTTCTTAAGCTGCATCAGGTTTATGCTTATGTACCGGAACATAATACCGCAAGTATCAATATGTTAGAACGTTGCGGCTTCACAAAACAAGGTCTGCTTCCCGACTGGCTTCAATCGGAAAACGGCTATGACAGCGTGTATATACTAAGTCTCTTAAACAGAGCGGATTAACTCATCCCCTTTCTTGATAAATTCGCTACGGTTCTCAATATCAGGCACTCCCGCCTTATCAACATATCCTTCTTTGCCCTCTTTCACCAACGCCTGATGCGCCGCAACAACACATGCGCCTTCGTAGTTGATCTGCTTAAGTTTCTCAGTAAGAGGCGTTTTGCCACGTGCAAAAAGTTCTACCGGTTCCATAGCAGGCGTGTTATGCTCGCTGCCGAACGTTACCACAAAGCCGTTGTCATAGAGGTAACCGGCGTATTTTTCAAGCGTTTCAATGCTGTTGCGTGTGGTGATAAACTCAGCCGAATAAAAGCCTCTTCGCTTGAGAATTTCTGCTGCATGAACTATATCTTGCTCAAAATCAGTAAATTGACCGTTAGCATCATCGGCAAGGAACGGATAAGTCGGGATGCCGCCCGCAGCAAGAATGATGCGACGGACGTCTTCAAGCGGCAGGAACGCTTTAGGGTCTTCGACCACGAAAGCCGCGCCGCCGGACTTGAGCAGGTTGCCGCGAATCTCATTCTCGACGCCCGCATAATTGTCGGTTAACGATTTCAAAGCCTTGCCGTTGAATAACTTCTCAAGGAAATTCTTTATCTCGTCCGGCTCGTTGCGAAAATGGATATAAATAGCCTGACGCAGAAACTTCGCTAAATGGCGCTCGCGAGCCAAACCCTTGGTCAGCAACTCTTTCATTACATCGAAATTGAGCTGGAAACCTGCATCATAAGCCATCAAAAGCTCGTTTACTTTCTCGCACATCTCGCTGACCTGACGGTTAGATTCCGCACGCACCTCCGCAAGCTGCGACGCATACGGCTCCGGCAACGACGGCGGGCATTTCAGACCCTTGCCGCTGATATACGTCCTGCCCGGATTGTTCGGGTCGTTCACACGGACTCCATTGTTCTGATCGTCCTTCTGAAGGCTTATAAACTCAATATTAAACAAAGGGAAAAGATGACGCTTACGACATTCACTGTTCCATTCTTCATATCCATCCATTGAATAGAAGTCATTGATTCCTACCACTTTAACATCCTCGTCCGAGGCTCTTTCCAACGCATCGGGAATATTTTCAAAAGCGCTGAAAGAAAACGGCGTGTGCAAGTGGGCATTTACATTAAAAAATTTCATTTTATACTAATTCTTAATTGTTTAGATAGCTTCGTTCCTCGCAATGACGTAATAGCAACCCCCGTCAATGCGAACGAAGTGAAGCAATCCAGTTTTTAATTCTCAATTCTCAATTCTCCAATCTCTTAATTCTTAATTCTCCAATTCTTAATTCTCAATTCTCCAATCTCTGTCCGTCCGAAAGCAACTGCTTCCGAAGTTCGGCATAATCAACATCCTGAACATCAACTTTTTTATTAATAGCAAGAACAGCGGCGGTAGCAGCGCTCTGACCGAGAAGCATAAAAACAGGTTCCATACGTATCGAACCGAAAGCTATATGCGTGCAACTGACGCAGACGGGGACAAGCAGATTGGTGCATTCGGCGGCAAGAGGTGTGAGCGAGCCGTAATCAATGCTGTAAGGCTTTGTAACCCAGACACCTATGTCGCCTTCGTTTTGAACATACCCTTCGGCAGTTACAAACCGCCGCACATTATGCGAATCCAAGCCATACGAACCCATTCCGACGGGATGAGGCGGGCGGCGGCGACCAAGACACTCATGCTCGGTAGTAACGTACTCGCCAACCATGCGGCGGGCTTCACGCACGTATATCTGGTGAGGCCAGCCGCCATTGTCCGTAAATTCGTCTTTCGCCAATCCATACGTTGCCATGCGTTTACGCACTTCTTCGGGCACAAATATGTCGTTGGCTATGAAATAAAACCATCCCATCTGGTATTCATAATGCCGGCGAAGTATCTCCTTGCGCCGCTCGTAAGACGCTTCGGGATAATCGTAGTTCATTCCGACAAAATCAGTGCTGAAAGGTCCGTGATTGTTCGTATCCGTCTTGCGGTTGGGGATGGGGTCGAATTTATCGAAAGTCTCGCGCCATCCCGATTCAAAAACCCGCCGCATCAATTCATAGTCTAAAGGGTTGTAACCTTTTGGTTTTGAGAAAGGAATCCTGTTTTCGGGATTATCGGTCAGGCACATCCGGTAGCAATACGCCTGAATGTAGCCGTCGCCCTCGCCGTTGACACCTTCCTTACTGTCGCCAACATACGGCAACAGCCCGCTCGAAGGGTCGTCCTTTAATCTGTAGGGAGATATTTTCGCCTTGAAATAATGACCATGCTGAAAAACGCCAAACTGGTTGCCGTTCCACGTCTCGCCATAAGCGCTGTTTGCCTCGCGTCCGGTGTGGTAACTCACTCCTGCTGAGGCCATTAAGTCGCCTTCGTAAGTGGCATCAATAAACATTTTGCCGCGAAACGTCTGCCCGTCAAGAGTTGTTATTGAAACTATGCGCGTCCCGCGTTTGACGACGCCTTTCTCCCTGTCGAGCCATGCGTCGCGGACTACCGGTATCTTGTTTTCGGCGATCATGTCCTCAAAAACCTTTTCCGCAACATGCGGCTCGAAAATCCACATCGTCCGGTCGTCGTGAAGCATCGCTTTTGTTCCCTGACCTTCGTTGCCGTACTCTTCTTTTTTCTCCCACCGCCATGTCTCATCTTTCTGATACTCAAGATATATGCGATGATAAAATTCGCGTGCGAGACCGCCGATGCTGCCGGTATTGCCCGAATCGGTGAACCCGAGACCGCTGCTCGTCAGCCCGCCGAGATGCTTATCGGGCGAAACAATGACAACCGATTTCCCCATCTTCCTGACCTGCAAGGCTGTAGTTACAGCGGAAGATGTGCCTCCGTATATCACAACATCATAGCTGTTTCCGTCGCTACAGCTCGTTACGCATAAAACGCATAATGCAAAAATGCAGATTCTTAACATATTAGCAGTTATTTTTCAAATTAAATCATGCACAAAGATAGCAACCATTAAACGAATAACCAAATAAAACGGCAGTTTTTTACAAAAGTTTCCGCTATTTCCCTGTTTTCAACACGCCGGAATCGTTATCGGCGTTATTAAGTTGTTTGGTTTTGCCGCTGAATGTGCGTCCGAAAGCGAATTGATACGCCACCTTTAACATCACTAACCGCGTTGCCGATGCTACATAGCGTGTTTTCTTGTATGCTCCGTATTGCGAATGGTTTTCAAAGTCCACTTTTACAGGGTAAAACGGATTAGA
>JAISTJ010000162.1 GCA_031272655.1 Tannerella sp. | reverse complement strand
GCGGGTTTGCGGCGTGTGTGGGACGGAGATAGCGCGTACAGACCATGTGCTTGAGGCTAACGGGATGTTTCCGTGCCGACGTTGCGGAAAAAAGTGCAAAGCGATTTACATCCCGGCTGAAAGTTGGCGGCAGCGGTATTTATGCCGTGACTGCGGGCGGCACTACACGATCCAAAGCGAAGATACGGCATCACAGCAGCGGCGGCGGGTGCGGTGGGCGTTGATACTTTATTTAGCCGGTTTGAGTACGCACACCATAGCAAAGGCGCTGTCGGTGAGCCATGTAACCGTGTTGAACTGGCTTCAAAAGTACGGCGCCGACTTCGACGAGATACGCAAGCCAAACGCGCAATTGGTAGCGTTGCGCGATTCTCATTCGTATCACGACAAAACCTCGCAAGGCAAACCCCAAGGCGAAGGCCTGCTTTTGATTGAGCAGCGCGACAACACACTTATTTCTCTTTCAACTCTCAAGCGCGAAAAGAAAGACCTCTGGACGAACGTATTTGACAATGAGTATTACCTCGTTTCCGGATTACAGCAAAGCGAGGATGCTCATCTTTAGCGTCCATTGCGTTCAGTATTATTCAACTATTAAAGCAAAAATTTTCCGTGTTGTTTTTTGAAAATCCGGAATTTCTTCCGACCTTTGCCATAAATTATCAGTTAAATTAGTTAAGCCTGTTTGGTCGTAAATCTTTAGTTATCTGTACATTAAAACAAGCTTAAAAATTTTGAGTTTATGAATAAAGGGAATTTACGGATTGTGTTTATGGGGACGCCGGAGTTTGCGGTTTGGAGTTTACGCGCTTTGGTTGAGGGCGGCTATCAGGTCGTTGGAGTTGTTACTACGCCGGATAAACCTGTCGGGCGTCATGGCAGCGTGCTTCAGCCATCGGCAGTCAAGCAATATGCAACGTCGGCAGGTTTGCCGGTTTTGCAGCCGGAAAAGCTTAAAGAAGAGTGCTTTTTAGCAGATTTAATGGATTTAAAGGCTGATATTCAGATAGTTGTGGCTTTCAGGATGTTGCCGGAGGTTGTATGGAATATGCCCCGTTACGGCACTTTTAACCTGCATGCCTCATTATTGCCTCAATATCGCGGTGCTGCGCCCATCAATTGGGCGATAATCAACGGCGAGAAGGAAACAGGCGTAACAACATTTTTTATTGCGCACGACATTGATACCGGAAAAATTATCCTGCAACGGTGCATACCGGTAAGCGAAACGGACGATGCAGGAACGGTTCATGACCGTTTGATGGAGGCTGGTTCGGCGCTTGTAACGGAAACGGTTGATTTGATCCTTAAAAATGACGGGGAAGTAAATGCCATACCACAGGATACCCTGATACTCAATGAAAAAGACTTGCTTCCTGCTCCAAAAATCTATAAAGAGACATGCCGGATTGACTGGCGCCAATCTGCCGAAAAAGTTTATAATTTTGTACGTGGACTGTCACCCTACCCTGCTGCCTGGTCTGATTTGAAATTCTCTGATAATGAGGTTATTCAAATGAAAATCTTCACAGCAGAAAAAAGATTTGAAGAACACTGCCTTACATCGGGAACTGTAAGAACCGACGGGCGAAAAAAGCTTGAAGTGGCTGTAAACGACGGCTTTATCGGCATCCTTTCACTCCAGCCTGCAGGAAAAAAGCGGATGAACGTAAAGGATTTCCTGAACGGTTACAAATTAAATGCCGAAATAGCTTAGTATCAATGCACTAAGAAAGCATGTTTGATGCGTACATGGTTGCCGTCGGAATGGTACAGTTCAGCATAGAAAACGTACAAGCCTTTTGGTAGCCTGTTGTTATTCAAGCCTTTACCATCCCAGCGAATTTCGCCTGACTGACTAATTATCTGATTATTAAGTATTTCAGCTACTTTGACGCCGTTAGTTGTATATACTTCGGCACGGCAGCGGAAACCTTGTTTATCTGTCTGATATTCAAGCGTATAGTAATCCATTCCATAAACAAATTCCGGCGGACGGATATAGTTTCTTCCCGTCAAATCCCCGTCGGTATATTGCGAGTTGCGGTATCCGGGAGTGCCGTAACCTGCTTCGGCAGTCGCGGATGCCCAGTTGGACGCATCCTGCGAATTGCCGTTAGGACTGATGCGTTCCAAAGATACACCTTTCGGATTCTTGATTGACGAATTATGCCAATCGCCGGAATACGAGACTTCATCTATAACTTCCTCATCATCAGTGCGGAAGAGGACAAACGATGCGCCTTCATTGTTGAGCGCCGGCATTTTCGCCTCAACAATCTTTTCTGTCGAAAGAACAAAATAATAATCCGTAACGCCTGAAATTTGTTTCGTAAGAACAAGATATTCATCCGGCGGCAACTCGCTAATACTCAGACCTTTTAAAGAATAATGCGTACTTAACGAGCCGTCCTGTTTGCGTACGGCAATTGACAATCCCGAAAGCGGCAACGGGCGGCCGGAGCGATTATAAAACTCTATGTACTCGCTTGCGTCGGGATATGGTTCGGCCAAAATCTCGTTAATAACTATCTCTGAGGGCATTACTGTTATTCCTTCATTGGGATTGGGGTCAGCCGGATCGGGTTCCGGATTGGGATTAGGGTCGGGGTCGGGTTCCGGATTCGGGTCGGGATTTCTTGTAGCGGGAGAATTTACAGCGCCGGGCGTACCTCCTTTTTCGTCGGTGGAAAGATGCCAGACGCCGTTTTCACCTCTTTCGTATGAAACGGCCGGAGTAGCAGCAGGATAGTCCAACACATCAATCGTATCGCCATTGGAATTGAGCAGAGCAGTGTGTTTGCCGGTATTTGCCAACTGGGCCGGAAACTTGTCAATGCCAAGCGCAAGCGCACCTTCCGCAACAACAATGTCCCTGCCGGAACGATACAAAACGGCATAACCGCCTGACTGTATGACCGTATCAGGAAAATTAGACTCGTTGGTATCATAAACGAACTTCCAACCTTTAAGTTTTAATGCGGAATCAGAAACATTTACAATCTCAATGTATTCTGTTTCAGGCAATAACGTTAAACCTACCGGATTTGCCATTACTTCGTTAATCAAAACATCTCCTTCTTGGGAATTATCGGGCTGTGTATCAGGGCTATCAGGATCAGGGTCCGGATCGGGAGTGGGGTTAGGATTATCTGCCGGCGGCGGCGAATTTACTGCTCCGGGAGTGCCGCCTTTTGCATCGGTGGACAGGTGCCAGACGCCGTTTGTTCCCCGTTCGTAAGACTTTGCAGTCTTAGCGCTCGGATAATCTAATTCATTGATTACTACCCCTTTAGAATTGACCAATCCGATAGCTTTGCCTGTATTTGCAAGGGCGGAAGGGAATTTGTCGAGACCGAGCGCCAGCGCCCCCGCAGCAACGGATATTTCCCTGCCGGAACGATATAAAACTGCATAACCTCCTGATTTTAAGACCGTACTGTCAAAAGGAGTTTCCTTGCTGTCATAAATAAATTTCCAACCTGTAAGCGTAATGTCCTGACCTGAAGCATTATAAATTTCTATGTACTCGGTTTCGGGCAACGCCGTCAAACCAACCGGATTTGCCATTACTTCATTGATAATCACATCCCCGGGCTTGGAATTGTCATTAGGATTTGATGGCGTTTCGGGTTCGGTTCCGCCTTGATTAGGATCTTGATTCGAGGGCGGGGGTGAGTTGGGCGCTCCGGGAGTGCCGCCTTTGCTATCGGTGCTGTTATGCCAGCTGCCGTCAGAGCCTCGCTCGTACGACTGGGCTGCTTTAGCGTTAGGATACGTAACCTCGTCTATCATCACACCTTTTGAGTTTTTCAAACCGATGGTTTTGGTCGTATTTGCGAGGGCAGACGGGAATTTGTCCAACCCAAGCGACAAAGCGTTGTACGCGATGCTTATTTCCCGCCCCGAACGGTACAACACGGCATACGAACCTGCCGGAATAGCAATATTCGGCAATGCAATCTCTTTGCCGTCGTACACAAAAACCCAACCGTTAAGCCAGATATTTGAATCTGAACGGTTGTAAATCTCCACATATTCGGTTTCCGGCAAAGCAGTTAAGCCCGATGGATTTGCCATAATTTCGGTTATAATGACGTCGCCCGGCTTTGAATTATCAACAGCAGCAGGGGTTTCCGGCTCTTCCGGTTCTTCCGGTTCAGGGTCGGGCGTAATCGGAGCGGGAGAGCTGATTTCTCCGGGCGTTCCGCCTCGTTCATCGGTTGAGAAATGCCATGTGCCGTCGTCGCCCAACTCGTATGATTGGGCAGGCTTGGCATTCGGATATGTTACTTCGTCAATTATCTCATTATTAGAGTTTTTCAGCGCTATCGTCTTTGTTGTATTGGCAATCTGCGCCGGGAATTTATCCAAACCAAGCGACAAGGCTCCCGAAGCGACGATTATATCCCTGCCCGAACGGAATAAAACAGCATAACTGCCTGATGGTAAGACTATATCGGGCAACGGGATTTCCTTCCCGTCATAAACAAACATCCACCCGTTGAGCCATATATTTGAATCGGAATTGTTAAAAATTTCGATGTATTCGGTTTCCGGCAAAGCAGTCAATCCCGATGGATTCGCCATAATTTCGGTAAAAATCACATCGCCGGGCTGGGAATTATCAACGGGAACGATGGGAATTTCAGGGTCATCAGGGTCGTCGGGGTCATCCGGATTTTCCGGTTCATCGGGGTCGTCGTCAGGGTCGGGTTCCGGCTCGGGAGGCGTCGTGGGGGAATTGTTTTCACCGGGCGTGCCTCCGCGTTCATCGGTTGAAAAATGCCATGTTCCGTCATCGCCCCTTTCATACGACTTAGCGGGCTTGGCATTCGGGTATGTGATCTCATCAATCATCTCGCCTTTGGAGTTTTTCAAGCCGATAGTTTTTGTAGTGTTGGCGACCTGCGCGGGAAATTTGTCCAAACCGAGCGCTAAAGCCCCCGAAGCGACGATTATGTCCCTTCCCGAACGGAATAACACTGCATAGCCGCCTGACGGCAAAACAGTATCAGGCAACGGCGTTTCCTTACCGTCGTAAACAAACATCCACCCGTTGAGCCATATATTTGAATCGGAATTGTTAAAAATTTCGATGTATTCGGTTTCCGGCAAAGCTGTCAATCCCGATGGATTCGCCATAATTTCGGTAAAAATCACATCGCCGGGTTGGGAATTATCAACGGGAACAATGGGAATTTCAGGGTTGTCAGGCTCCTCAGGGTCATCAGGATTTTCCGGATCGTCCGGTTCATCGGGGTCATCGGGGTCATCGTCAGGATCGGGATCGGGATCCGGCTCTGGAGGCGTTGCAGGGGAGCTGTTTTCGCCGGGCGTCCCGCCGCGTTCATCGGTTGAGAAATGCCATGTACCGTCATCGCCTCTTTCATAAGATTGAGCGGGCTTGGCATTCGGATAAGTGATTTCATCAATCATTTCGCCTTTAGAGTTTTTCAAGCCGATAGTTTTTGTAGTGTTGGCCACCTGCGCCGGAAACTTGTCCAAACCCAGCGCTAAAGCGCCCGAAGCAACGATTATGTCCCTTCCCGAACGGTACAGCACCGCATAGCCGTGCGACGGCAAAACAGTGTCAGGCAATGGCGTTTCCTTACCGTCGTAAACAAACATCCATCCGTTAAGCCATATATTTGAATCGGAAGTATTGTAAATTTCTATGTACTCTGTTTCAGGTAAAGCGCTCAAACCCACCGGGTTAGCCATCACTTCGGTAAAAATCACATCCCCAGGTTGAGACACATCCTCAACCTGTGCCGCCAGCGATGCCGACACGATAAAAAAACTTAAAAATAACAATCCGCGCCTCATATTATGTTTATTTAACAGGATTATTATTATCTTTGTGCCCGATTTGGGCACTTTATTGCGATGATGACATTGAAGCAATTCCGCTTCAGGATAGCTTCAAGAGCTGCAATAAAGGGGGTACAAACGATATTACCTACTTAAATTATAGGTTACAAAAATACAAAATTTTTTTATTAAACAAATTTTTTACGAAAAAAAATGAGAACAGCAATTGTTGGAGTAAGCGGAGCGGTAGGTCAAGAGTTTCTTAAAACGCTCGAAGAGAGGGATTTCCCTGTTGATGAACTGTTATTATTCGGCTCGTCGCGCAGTGCGGGACGCGAATATCCGTTCAAAGGCAAGCAATATACCGTCAAGGAGCTGAAACATAATGATGATTTTAAGGGGGTGGATGTGGCGTTTGTGTCTGCCGGCGGAGCAGCGTCGAAAGAGTTTGCCGGGACGATAACAAAGCACGGCGCCGTTATGATTGACAACACAAGCGCTTTCAGGATGGATGCAGATGTGCCTTTGGTAGTGCCGGAAGTCAATCCCGAAGATGCCCTGAAGCGTCCGCGCGGTATTATTGCAAATCCTAACTGTACTACTATTCAGATGGTTGTGGCGCTCAACGCTATTGAGAAGGTTTCACATA
Organism: Tannerella sp.; assembly: GCA_031272655.1. GTDB lineage: Bacteria > Bacteroidota > Bacteroidia > Bacteroidales > Tannerellaceae > Tannerella. The sequence goes on along the minus strand of JAISTJ010000162.1, from coordinate 2,960 downwards.
TCAAGCGCGTACATGTCTCTACCTATCAGGCTTCAAGCGGTGCAGGCGCCCAAGCTATGGCCGAATTGGCAAAGCAATACGAGCAGATTTTAAAAGGCGAAGCGCCGACGGTGGAAAAATTTGTTTACCAGCTGGCTTACAACCTGATACCGCAGGTGGACGTCTTCACCGACAACGGTTACACGAAGGAAGAGCTGAAAATGTACAACGAGACGCGCAAGATAATGCATTCCGACATTGAAGTCAGCGCTACCTGCGTCCGCGTACCTGTGATGCGGGCGCACAGCGAGGCTACATGGATTGAGACCGAGCGTCCCGTGTCGGTAGAAGAAGCCCGCGAAGCTTTTGCCAAAGCGGAAGGCGTTGTCCTTCAGGACGATCCTATAAACAAAATCTATCCAATGCCGTTGTTTATTGCAGGAAAAGATCCTGTCTATGTAGGACGTATCCGCAAAGACCTGTCAAATCCTAACGGACTGACATTCTGGACAGTAAGCGATCAGATACGCAAAGGCGCCGCCCTCAATGCGGTTCAAATTGCAGAGTATTTGTTTAAATAAAAACAGGTTATGTATGAAAAGTAAAAGCGTATTATGTTTATTATCAACAATTTGTGCATTAACTGTAATTACAATACAAAGTGTTAATGCAGCAAGTAAGGACAAGCCCAATGTTATTATAATATGCGCCAACGACTTAGGCAAGGGCATGCTTTCGGCTTACGGGCAGAAACACTTTACCACGCCGAACATTGACCTGCTGATCAACGGCGGCGTCAGTTTCAGCCACGCATACGGCGGCTCAACCTCTACTTACGGCCGTGTATCGCTTTTCACAGGCTATTTCGACTGCCGTAAAAACCTTTGGCGCTTCAACCGCGGCGGCGTCTATGCCCGCGAAGATACTTCGTTTATTGAGCAAAACGAAAAGTCTCTCAACGAAAATAACATCCTGCTGCCTGCAAACGACCTCTACCTGCCGCAGGTTTTCAACAAAGCAGGCTATATTACGGGCGAAATCGGCGTCATTGAATGGGGACATTCCTCTTCGCGCCTGCAGGTTGAGCAGCACGGATGGGACTATTACTACGGCTTTCTCGACCATTCCCGCGCTCGCGGCATGTACCCGCCTTTTATCTTTGAAAACGGGCAGACAGTGAGGCTCGAAGGCAACACCCGCGCCGATTGCGGCATGAATTACGAGCCTGAAACCGAGCAAACCGAGAAATTGCGCCACGATACGACGGGGAAAAAGACTTATGCGCCCGATTTGTTTATCAACAAAACGCTTGAATTTATCAGGGAATTTAAAAACAACTCTTTCTTCCTGATGTATAATGCCAATCTTCCCGCGCAGATTTCCATTCCTGCCGTTCATCCCGAAATAGCCGGCAATGAAGCGTTATCGCCGTTGGAAAAAGAATACGCCTCGATGGTGAAACTGCTTGACGATCAGGTCGGAAAAATCCTGAGTGAACTCCGCACACTCGGCATTGAAGATAAAACGTTGATAATCTTTACTTCCGACAACGGGCACGAGATTTACTACCAGCAGGACGGCAGAGTTTCAAAGCCTTACGGCGACAAACGTTCGGGCGAGCGGTTTGATAACTCCTACTTTAAGTTCTATAGCGACCGTGTGGGCGATATTTTCAACGGCAATGCAGGATTAGCAGGCATCAAGGAAAGCAACCTCGAAGGCGGGATCGTTGTGCCGTTAACTTACTACTGGAAAGGCGTTTTGCATAGCCGTGTCAGCGACGAATTTACCGCCGCGTGCGACCTGTTGCCGACAATGGCGGAGCTGACAGGCGTAAAATTAGAATCTTCCAAAGACGGCATTTCTTATTTGAAAACGGTTACTAAAGGCGCTAAACTCCCGAAAAACAGGCATATAGTAATCTCGTCCGACGAAGGTCCCGTGCTGCTGACCAACGAAGGTTGGAAACTGCGCTATTTCCGCCCGAAGAGCAAGTTTGAGCTGTATAATGTGCGCAAAGACCCGCAGGAAAAATACGATGTAATCCTCAAAAACCCCCAAATAGCCGCCGATTTAGAGCAAATTCTCCTCAAGGAACTTAACGGCAGCATAGAAAACGGTGTTGCGTATTGACGGGATAACGCATTTGTAAGTCCTGTGCGGCAACGCGGGATTGAAAAACGCAAGCCCGATATTTTGCAGGTCAACCGTTACCGAGACTTTGGGATTTGACGCTATTTCATGCCATTTTGCAGCGTTTTCATCTATTCCGGCGAAAATCATTATAGCATTTTCGCCGGTTTTGTTTATTATTTCGTTGATATTAAAGTTATTAATATATTTAAAATCTATGAATAACAGGTCGTAATCGCTTGTTGCAACATTATTTTCCTGCGTAACAGGCTCAATAACAGTGCATTGTGAGGAGTTGGAAAACTTTGTCAGATACAGGGGAATCAATCCGGAATCGCTGCCCGAAACAAGCATTTTGTACGTCCGGAAACGGTTTGCGATGCGGAACAGCAGCCGGTGCTCACGCTCCCGCAAACGCAGACGACAGCCGCTACGCTTAAGTTTCTTGCGTTCGGCACGCAACTCTTTATAAACATAATATTCCCTGTTTTCCTCTATCACATTGGTTATCAAGTCATAAACGAACGGCGAATGAATTCCGAAGCCTTTGCGACAAAAGACAAGGCGATATAAACGGTTAAAAAAGTACTTCATACCTTGCCGAAAAACTCACCCATAGTATAGTTCAGGAACTTGTTGAAGGGGTAAAGAATTTTAAAATCGTCTGCGATGCGGTCGAGCCAATCGTTCTGTTCAAAGAAACTCTCGTCTTTCATAGCCGAAACGACGTACATTTTGTATCGTAGCAACCACTCGTAAGGGCTGTCTTTGGGGAAGCCTTCGGGGGTGCGCTTCAGTTGCTCGTCTTCGAGTGCGCCGAAGAGTTTTTTGAACTCAGGCTCTTCTAA
>JAISTJ010000133.1 GCA_031272655.1 Tannerella sp. | reverse complement strand
TTCCGTCTTGAAAGAGCGGACGATTACCGGACCTGCTAAACCTGACGGGCGTAGCGGTGAATCTTTTGTGAACTTTTTGATGTTTGTGCGGGTGAAACGTTTTTCCGGCGGGAGAAACTCGTCTCCTATCAGGCGGTTTGGCCAAAGATTAACCACCTTGATTTCAAGCACGTTCTCGCCCTCTTTCAGCAAACCGGTAACGTCCTTCATGAACGGCGGCTGCCACCAAACGCCCGTAGGCGTGCCGTTGACGATTACTTCGGCTACGTTGTACATCTCGCCTAAATCAATATAGTATTGAGCATTTGATAACCGGCAATTAAAGGTTGTACGGTACTGCGCTGTGCCGGAGTAGTATTTAATACGCTCGTCCTTAGATTCGTTCCAGAGGGTCAGGCTGTTGAAACGAACTTTTTCAGCCGGACCGCCCCATTCGGGGTCAAATGTTACTTCCCATGGCGCGCTGAGGACGAGGCTGTCTGTTAATGACCTGTAAGTCGTCTGTTTACCGTCGGACGACGTCATTGTAAAGTCGCCTTCTTCGAGAAACAGCGGTTGATGATTTTTTTGAAAAATGAAAGGTCGGGTGGATTGCTTCACTTCGTTCGCAATGACGGGGGAGGTGTTCGCAATGACGGGGGAGGCGCTTTCAACACTCACATAATGAGCGCTTTGTGGTTTGCGGAATACTACGAATGTAGAACCGAAGGGTTCGAGGAAGAGAGGTAGCGACGTCAGCCCTTCCGAAGAGGAATAAAGCGGGTAGTCGCTTATTTCACCGCTCTCCGGATTCCACAGTTCGGGCATTTTGCCGTCCACGCGGAAGGTAAGAGCGACATACTCCGGTCTTTCCATACGGTTCGCTACATAATATATTTCGGTAGAATCGGTTGTGCGGTGAATATAATCTATAAACGCATCGGGATTGGAACTTGTAAAGGTGAAATCCGGCTGAATGCCTTTTGCAATCAGCGCTTCCCGCACAGTTACGGCGTCTTTGAGAGGGTCAATAACGATGGCGCCCGCTTTTTTCATTGCGGCGACTTTTTGGGCAACCGACGGCGGCACTCCCTTATGAGCAGGAAGTACGAGCGCATAATAACTCATCCCGTCGGGCAACACAATTTTACCGTCGCGGACTGTCATCCGCTCTAAAATAACTTCCGTGTTGCAGACATCGTAGTCGTAACCGGGACCCAAATCGTCGTTTATGTGCTTGAGAGGTACCTGATTAGGAACATTATCGCCGTAATAGTAGCACACATCGCCTACAAAAAGACCCTGCGCAAGCATGAACGAGATACGGCTGTTCCAGTCTATGAAAGAGTGCGCCTGTTCCCACCACGTAACATTAGGGTTGAAGTGTGTGCCTGCAAAATACTCGTTTCCGGGCTTGCCGGCTTCGCGGGGCGAGTGCGAGAAGGTATGAAAAACAACTCTGTTAAGCCCTTCGCAGTAAACGCGGTCGAGGGTCGGTTTCATGTAGGCGAAATCCTCTTCCCATTGTGGGCCGATGCTTGTAGGTCCTTCCGCCTGTACGAAGCGGTGACCGTAAATATGCGCCGCAGAAGAAGGCTGTTTGGTGAAAAACCGGTCAGCCGGCGCTACACGATGTGTTTTCTCCCGAATCCAAAACTCCCCCATAGGAATGTCGTTAAGTCCCTCATTTTTAAGAGCGTCTATAGGCGCCTGATGAGGTCCGCCGCTTTCGGGATGAATGCCGACGCCATCGCTGTGAGCGCGATTGCGGAAGCGTAGATAGTGCTTCTCCCATATCAAATCGGCGATAGTACGACGGAAATCATACAGGAAGTCATTCGAAGCGTTGCGACTTTCGATGATGCGACCCGTCAGTACCGGCAAGTATTTTAAGATGTCGTATCCGTTTGCTTTGCGGAAATGTTTCTCGAAACCATCCGTCCAGTTTGCCGCGCCAAGTTCCCAGCTGTCGTCGTGCAGGTATTTGAGGCTGTTATAACCGGCTTTTTTTACTTTATCTATGATAATAGCGGCTGTGTGGTCGTATTGCAGGTCGGTAGCGGCGAGGCTCATATAATCTATGGCTAACCCGCCGCCGCCCGGACTGTGCGTTGAAACCCCGACGCCGGTGCCGGTATATACAAATCGCATTATAACAAACCGACCCTCAGGCGCTTGCCATTCGAGGTTGCCGTCGGCGTCCATCTTGTCGGTTATATTGAAAACATCTTTTAAATAAGCGTGGCAATCGCCTTCAACCGACGGCTCTTCCTTCACTAACAAAGGCCAGTCGAAACCAAGCGCATTGTCTTTTGTTTTTGGAACGTTTATGGTATGAACAGCCTTAAGCTTAAAGTTTTCAAGCGGTTGGACGTTCTCGCTGCCGGGCTTCAACCTGACGGCAATCACAGCTACCGGTCTGTAAAAATCTTTCCCTGACGACTTGTCTTTAAGAAGCCCTTCGGGTAACGGCAGTTTTGTTTTAATTAGCTGATTACCTTCAATATGTGTCTCACTCCAAATTATTTTCTTTGAGTTATATTCCGGCGTAACCCAGGGTCCGCCGTCGTTCCATCCGCTTGTGATGTTGTAACCGAGTTCCATTCCAAGGCTGTCGGCGACGTGGCAAGCGTAAAGGAACAATTCAATCCATTCGTCTGACATGAAGACGTGTCCGGCAGGGGTGCGTTCGGTCGTAGTGCCATAAGCATTCCCTGCACCGCATGCGGCGTCAAACTCCACGCCACCCATTATTCCGACGCGCTTCATTTCGGTGAGGTCGGAAAGGATGCCCTCTTTAGAGATGTTCCCTTCCAACCACCACCAGTAAACGCGCGGACGGGCATAGTCGGGCGGATTCAAAAAGTCCGCTTCAAGATTAATAGACGGAGCGAACTCCGGCATAAACTCTTTAACTTCCTGTTTAACAGTGCATCCGGCTATTAACAACAAGCCGACGCATAACAAAGTACTTTTCATATTATTCTGATTTTTTGATATTTGGCTGTTCTAATCCGTAGCCGGAGTGTTTGTCGGTTTTTCTCAGCTGGAATGCGAGGTAGATAGATACAAGTCCGCAAACCACGAGTATAAGCACCGGAATGGTGTAATCGTATGTAGCCTGCCCGTTTTTGATGGCTTCGAGTTTGTCGCTGTTCACATAGTCGAGCAGCCAGCCGATGCCCCAGTAAAAGATGCCCAGCCCCCAGTTCTGAACGGTAAACATTGTGGAATAAGCCGTTCCGAGACGGTTTTCGGGGACTATTTTCGCCACCGAAGGCCACATGGCGGCAGGGATAAGCGAAAACGCAATCCCAAGGGTAAACAGACCTATGTATCCCATTATCACGCTGTTAGAGAGCGAAAGTGACAGATGCGAAAAAATAAGCAGCAGCGAACCGAGAATCATTAACGATGCGCCTTTGCCCTTGTGGTCTATGTAGTTGCCGAAAACGGGTGTGAACACGATTGTTCCGAGTGGTATAAGAGACGTCGTTTTTTGCCCGTTTTGAAGCCATATTTCAAACAGCTCGCGATTGAAATAGATAAACGCCACAAATCCCGCGAGAACAGCGAGTTGAATAGTCGTTTTCGCTTTCCTGCTCTTCAGGTTTGCCGGCACGACCGAAAAACATATTACAAACGCGAACAGCGCAAGGTAGATCAGCGCAGTTGTCATCGGCGGGATATTCAGCTCCGAAGTGAATCCGAACTTGTTTTTCAGCAAGTCGGGAGCGTACTGTATAAACGGGAAATATGCAGCATAGAACGCTACACACAATAGTGTGATGTATATAAATGCCTTATTTTTAATGAGTTTAAGCAGGTCGGAAACCTTAAATTCGTCTTCCGGAGCGGTTTTGCCGACTTTCATCTGACGGTTTAACTTGACGTCAAAAAACAGATAAACGACAAACATTATCAGCGTCAGTCCGAGCAGTGTAGCTGCGAAACCTATCGCTGTAGAAGCAGTGTTCCCAGCTGCTATATCAGGCGAAACGGCGATACCCATAGCGGTGCCGAGACGTCCGAAGCCTACGTTTATAGCCATTGCAAGCGCCATCTCGTAGCCTTTAAACCATTTGACAATGGTGCGGGTGGCGACTACGCAGATCACTTCAAGCCCCGAGCCGAACATCATGCGGCCAATGCCCATCATCCAAAGTTTTACGCCCGCATCGTCGCCAAAAATGCCGATAGAAGCCAAATAGACGACGGTAGCGCCGAGAGTCGCCAAGCCGCCAAAGACAAGCCCCGCGATACGGATGCCCCATTTGTCGAGCATCATGCCGCCAACTATGATCATTCCTATCATGTTAGCCCAGGTCGTCATTCCGACAACCCGTCCGAAATTTTCACTTGTGAAGCCGTACTCGTTCATAAGCACGTCCTTCAGCCCTCCCATAAAATCTTGCGCCCAGTAAGTTGCGAAAGTCAGTCCGCTCAATAGAACCAACATCGCCCAGCGAATCAAAACAGAATCTCTTAAAGTCTTCATTAATAGATAATTATAAATTTATAAATAAAAAATAAACCTCAAACAACAAAAAACAAAAACAAACAAACCTCAAACCTCAAACCTCAAACCTCAAACTAGAAACCCCTAACAAGCAATAGCTTCCGGATAAAGCTTAAGTGCATCCGCTACAACGAATGCGCTGCCGCTTATCAGGATGAAATCATTGTTAGTTGCGTTTATAACAGCCTCATTTACAGCGTCTTCGACATTGCTGAAAACTTCGCCGTTCAAACCGTATTCATAGCCTTTTTCTGCCAGCGTATCGGCCGGAATAGCCCGATCAACAGACGCCTGCGTGAAGTAATACGTAGCATTTTTCGGCATCAGGTAAAAGATTTTATCTATATTCTTGTCCTTTGAAAAGCCGACAATTATATGTATCGAATCGTGATATTTGGCTTCAAAAGCGATTTGTCCGACGGTCAGCTGCCATGCCCCCTCGTTATGAGCTATGTCGCAAATCACTTTCGGTCTGGAGCTGACTTCATGCCAGCGTCCCATCAGACCTGTGAGGCTCGTAACCTTCTTGAAGCCGTTCCTGACAGCCGGTATTCGTATCTGTGTGCCCATTTTTGACAGCACACGGAGCGCCGACAGCACCGTCTGTACATTGAATTTCTGCGAAAAACCGCGCAACTCGCAGCTGAACCTGCCGAAATCAGCAGATTCAAACACCCACGAACCGTCGTTTTGGATATCGGCGTCGAGCAAATTTTCCCTGTGTGTGGAGAAAATGAGCGGCGCCGAGAGTTCCATTGCCTTGTTTCGGAGGAAGCTTTTCACGTCTTCATCAAAAATTTCGCCGATAATCACAGGAATATGCGGCTTGATGATGCCGGCTTTCTCGCGGGCTATCTCAAGCAGCGTATTCCCCAGAATATGAGTGTGTTCCAAACTTAAACTGGTGATGATGCAGAGCATCGGTTTGATGATGTTGGTGCTGTCCAACCTGCCGCCCAGACCCGTCTCTATGATGGCGTAATTGACCTTCTTATGCCTGAAGTAATCAAAAGCCATGATAGTAGTAAGCTCGAAAAACGACGGCCTTTCGCGCTCGATGAATTTGATGTTTTTGTTCACAAAATCAACCACAAACTGGTTGGTTATCGGCTTGCCGTTAATCTTGATGCGTTCCCTGAAATCAAGCAGGTGGGGCGATGTGTACAAGCCAACCCTGTTCCCTGTAAGGTGTAAAACTGCTGCCAGCAAATGCGCAACCGAGCCTTTGCCGTTACTTCCCGCAATGTGAATGCACTTGTACCTGTTGTGCGGGTTTCCCGTGATGTCGTCTAACATTCTGGTTCTTTCCAGACCGGGTTTGTATGCCTCTGTTCCTTTTTTTGAGAACATAGGCGTTGTTCGGTACAAGTAGTCCAATGTCTCTTCGTAGTTCATGCTAAATTCTTAATAATTAATATTTTAGCCAATATGTCTTTAATCTTTCTGCTCTGAAAAAGTCTGTAAAAGTATTAATTATTCTGCAAATAAACTCACAAAAAAAGTTAAAATTTCGATTTTTTTTTCAAATCTTTGATTTCATGCCTGTTTTCAGGCTTATACCAAAAGAAGTAATTATGCTGTTTCTCACGTTCATTTTTTGTACGGGCGGAATATATTTTCTCTTTTGTATATGGATTGAGACCTGTGTAGAACATTTCTGTGGCAAGCGTCATCGGGGTAGGGGTGAAAACCTGCACCTGTTCAAGATGATAGTTCATCTGTTTTGTTTTTGCGGCTAAGGCCGACATGTCTCTTTCAGTGCATCCCGGATGGGCGGCAATGAAGTAGGGAACTAACTGTTCCTTAAGGTTATTCGTATTATTGAACTTTTCAAATTGTTTCCTAAACTGTTCGAACAGGGTGAATGGCGGCTTGCGCATCAGTTGGAGTATATGAGTTTCTGTATGCTCCGGCGCTACCTTGAGCCTGCCAGAGACATGGTTAAGCATCACTGTTTCAAGGTAATTGCTTTGGTCTTTGTCTGCTAATAAGAGGTCATATCTGATTCCGCTTCCGATAAATATCTTTTTAACGCCTTTAACAGCAGCTGCTTCACGATAAAGTTCAATCAACGGCGAATGGTCGGTGTTGAGATTCTTGCAAATACGCGGGAATATACATGATGGTTTTCGACATTGCCGACAAATTTCTTGCTGTATGCCGTTCATACGGTACATATTGGCGGAAGGTCCGCCTAAGTCGCTGATATATCCTTTAAAATCAGGCGTCTGAGTGATTTGTTCAACTTCTCTCAGGATAGATTTTTTGCTGCGTGATGATATTTGTTTGCCCTGATGTGCCGATATAGTACAGAAAGCGCATCCGCCGAAACAGCCTCGATGGATGGTTACCGAATGGCGTATCATCTCGTAAGCAGGAATAATCTTGCCTTTGTATTTAGGATGCGGTAAACGGGTGTAGGGCAGGGCATACCAGCGGTCAAGCTCGTCGGTCGTAGGGGCGGGGTAGGGGGGATTGACAACTATAACCCTGTCGCCGGTTTGCTGTAGTAACGTTTTACTGTTGTAACTGTTTGATTCCTCTTCTATTATACGAAAATTTTCCGCCTGCTTCAGTTTGTCTTTTAGGCAATCTTCGTATGAATTTAATCTTACAATGTTGTCCAAATTCAAACCTGACAGGTTTTTGATGCCATAACTCAAACCTAACAGGTCTTGGATAACTGTCAGGTTTTTAGTAATAAACGCTGTCTGGGGAATGTTTTGTAATTTAGCGAAAGGAACGCCTTTTTCAAGCAGTCGCACTAACTCGGTAACCGGTTTTTCACCCATGCCATAGATAAGCAGGTCTGCGGGGCTATCGGCAAGGATACCGGGACGAAGTCGGTCTTGCCAGTAATCATAGTGCGCTAACCTTCGCATTGAGGCTTCTATACCTCCAAGCACAATTGGCGTCGTTGGATATAACTGCTTGAGTATCTTTGTATAAACAATACTCGGATAGTCGGGACGCATTCCGGCGCGGTTATCAGGCGTATATGCGTCATCGCTGCGAAGTCGTTTGTTTGCAGTGTAATGATTGACCATCGAGTCCATGGCGCCCGGTGCGATAGCGAAAAAAAGTCGTGGAACGCCTAACTTAGTGAAATCGCGATTGTCGCCGCGCCAGTCAGGTTGCGGTACTATTGCGACTTGCAGACCTAAGGATTCAAGAACGCGCCCAATAACAGCTGCGCCAAATGACGGGTGGTCAACATAGGCGTCCCCGCTGAAGATGATTACATCCAAATAATCCCATCCTCGCGCCTCAACTTCTTTCTTAGTCGTTGGCAGCCATAAGATTGCGTTTTTCATAACTCCCCGCTCCATACAAAGCAGTTTTTTATTAACTGTTTCATTTTAAGCGTAACAGTTAATGGTTTCGTAAATATCCCAAACACAGCCGAACCGGATCCCGACATCGCCGCATATTCAGCCCCTTGTTCGTAAAACATAGCTTTTATTTCGCCTATAACAGGGTATTTCTTAAAGATATAGGGTTCGAAATCGTTTCGCAGACAGTCGCGCCAGCAACTGATCGGTAATGTTGCAAGCTCAGTAAGCTCAAAATCAGCAGAAAGTGGCTTCACTAACGAGTATGCTTCTTTCGTGGAAACGCTAACGGGCGGTTTTATAATATATAAATAATATCCTTTCAAAGACAGGTCTATAGGGGTGAAAATGTTACCTGTCCCTGTTGCAATCACAGGTTTATTGCGGATGAAAAACGGACAGTCTGCGCCAAGTTTTGCGGCATAAAGTTCCAACTCTTCATCTGACAATGTTAGTGAACATAGACTGTTAATTAATTTCAACATAAAAGCGGCGTCAGCGCTACCGCCTCCGAGACCGGCCCCTATTGGAATAGCTTTCTTTAAATATATTTCAAGTGGTTGTATTTTATAAAGTTCTAATAATAAGTTATATGCCTTTACGACTAAGTTATCATGAGCTATATTTAGTTTGCTTGAGGAAACTGAAAACGATACTTTTTCCGACCTGACTGCCTCCAACGCATCACATAAAGGCACAGGATAGAAAACCGTCTCGATTGTATGGTATCCGTCGTCTCGCTTGCCTGTTACGTGCAGCCCCAGATTGATTTTGGCATTTGGAAAACAAATCATCTCATTTCAACAATATGTTATACTTTCAAGTAGTTTTATTTTTTTTCCCCTTCTTGCGGTCGCCTTTCTTGTTTCTGCCGCCAAACGTACTCTTTTTATCTCCTCCGCTTTTAGTTCTTGCGCGTGAACTTCCATGCGAACTTCTATGCGAACTTCTATGTGACTCTTTGCGTAAATCATAACGCTCACCTTTATGTTTGTCCGGCTCGTATGCTGGGGCTTTGCCCAGTTCGGGGTCAACAGGTATCTTATAAATAGCTTTTCCAAGAAAGTTTTCAATAGACTTGAAAGCATATTGTTCTTGAGGCGAAACTAATGTTATTGCCAAACCTTTTCCTTCGGTGCCGCGAGCAGTACGTCCAATACGGTGAACATAATCTTCAGGGTCGTGCGGGATGTCGAAGTTGACAACAAGACTTATATCAGTGATATCTATACCGCGTGAAACTACATCGGTAGCAACAAGTATATCAATATGTCCGTTTTTGAAATCCTTCATCACACGGTCGCGATCGTTTTGTTCAAGGTCGGAATGCATAGCTTCTACATTAAGATTCAGTCGCTTAAGCGCTATAGCAAGACTTTTGACTTTTTGTTTAGACGATGAGAATATCAATACCCGCTTGGTATTACTGTCTTTAAAATGCTTCTCAAGGATATGGAATTTCTGGGCTTCATAGCAGATAAAAGCCGTCTGCATAATGGAATCAGGCGGTTTGGAAATAGCAATATCCACTTCAACAGGCTCTTTCATGATATTTTCTGCTAAAGTGCGGATTTTTGGCGGCATTGTCGCAGAGAACATAATTATTTGACACTCTTTAGGCAAGAGGTTAAACACCTGTATAATATCATCATAAAAGCCCATATCGAGCATCCTGTCGGCTTCATCAAGGATGAAAAACGAAACATGCGACAAATCTATGCCGCCTAAGTTAAGATGTGCAATAAGTCGTCCCGGCGTTGCAATAACAATATCCGCACCCATTTGCAGGCTTCGTTCCTGTTGTGCATAAACGATACCGTCAGTGCCGCCATAGACCGCTACTGCAGAAACCGGCATATAGTAAGAAAAACCTTCTATCTGACGGTCTATTTGTTGTACCAGCTCGCGCGTGGGCGCCATAATAATAGCATTTACGGAATCTTCCGGATATCCGCCTTTACTGAGGCTATTAATGACAGGCAACACATAAGCCGCCGTTTTCCCTGTCCCCGTCTGTGCACAGCCGATAACGTCCCTGCCTTCAAGTATTGGCGGTATAGCAAGTTCTTGCACCGGAGTCATATCTTCAAAATTCATTGAATACAACCCATCAAGCACAGAATCCTCAAAATCTAATTCATCAAATCTCATTCTTTTCTTTTTAAAATCAGGGCAAAGGTAGCGCTTATTTGGATAACTGCAAAAAAAACAACAAAAATTCTGCTAACCGGCTACTGTTTTCATCATTGCAGACTATCCGAATTTTGTTAAAAATCAGCAATTATTAATATCTTTATTTCCAGAGTGTTATATCGTTATACCGCCCTTACAATGCCTTTACGACGCGATTTTAAGTTTTCTACATTTTCTTTCCAAAATGCCCCTTGATAATCAGCAAACTAAAAAAAACTTTCATTTTTTTTGAAAAAAAGTTGCCAAAAAATTTGGTGGTTTGAAAAAAGTCCGTACCTTTGCACCCGCTTTTGAAGAAAAAAGCGCCGCTTTTGGAGAATTGCGGAGGTCAAAAACGAAAGTTTTTAACAGGTTGTTGAAAAATTTTTTGAAAGTTTTTTCGAAAAAATTTGGAGATATTGAAAAATTTGTTGTACCTTTGCAGTCCGTTTCGCCTCTTTTTCGGAGGTGGCGGAGCTGAAGAAAAACCGACAGCCGACGCGCTCGACTTAGACGGCTCTTCACAACAAAACACGGCAAGGCAACCGGCAAACGTGCCACAACGCCTTACAACAAAACAGAGTTCTTTGAAAAGATTTACATGAAACAAGATGTAGTACAAGAAGGGAGGATAGTGAACAGCGAATAGCGAACAGCGAACAGTGAAAAAATCACTTATTACTTGTTCATTATTCACTATAACACTATTCACTAACAAGTACCGTCAATTCAAAACAAGAAGGAAGGAAATCCTGGGAGCAAAGGAAAAAAA
>JAISTJ010000127.1 GCA_031272655.1 Tannerella sp. | reverse complement strand
ATGACAAAAGAAATTGATCCAGTGCCTGATACCCCATAAGCCCCTGACTGTGTAACCGTAATACTCGTTCTTCCGTCCGTATAGACGTTTCCGTCCGCAAGCGTCCAATGATAACCACTACTCCCTGTTACAGTAATTGTACTGCCTGCTTCGTAAGCAGGAGTGGTTATACTGTGCGTTCCGACTGAATACAAGCTAAAGTCAATGTTGTACGTCCACGCTTGAACGTTTGACGCCGCAAAGGTAAGACAAAAAAGCCCGACGGCAAAACATCTTACCAGCGTTTTGTTTTTGTTGTAAATCTTTTTCATAATTACTGAATTGAATTTATTTGTTAATAATCATATTTCTTTCTGCTGGTAGCAGACAAGTGAGGTCAAGCCGCGTTGTCCCCATTTCTCTGCCAACAACATTAAGATTTCCGTTATTAACTCACAATTCAGCTTTATGAGCTTGTGTTTTTGTTTACAGTGAAGTTATACGGATAGTGCGGGCAAAAGTCAAGGGGAAATTCGCACGGTTCGCAAAAAGACATAAAAAAAGCGGACTTACATCCGCCTTTGAGGTCTTCAGCTACCTGTTAATAATAGATGTAAGCCCGCATTACTGCGAGCGCTAACCTATTCTATTATTAACTTTTGAAATTGCTGAAGTTTCAAAGGCAAGAATATGCGTTAAACGCCGTTTAAAATATGTCTGGTGCGCCTTATGACGCTCTTGTTTACTACATAAGAATTTGTTTTAAGTTTGTAATCAAGTCGCAAATATAGAAAAACTTTTGGATACTTGGTGATTTTTCAGGGGAAATATTTTGCAGGTGGGGAAATTTTAGGTATCTTTGCGGGTGAAAATTCAGATACAGATGATTACAGAGAATGTTGTAGGCAAGACAAGTTATGAAGATTGTTTGCACATTGCTCTTGCTACTATACATAAGGCAGATTATCTGGCGAGTTGGAACTTTCGCCACATTGTAAACACGACAAGGATTCGTGGTTATAATGCCGTAAATTTGAAGATGGGGTATGCTACCCTTGAGATTCGTTCACCAAGAGATTTGATTAAATATGATGAAGACAGAGAAGAAAACTAAACCATTTGACGCAGTGAAGTTTATGCGTCAGGTAAGAGATAAAATCAGCGCTGAAATCTGCGATATGTCTAACGAGCAGATTATTGAATACTTCAAAAGTCGAGTGCCGAAAGAGCGGATTTTGCCTGCTTGATTGGATGGTACCGATAGCTTTTTCCCGCAGGCGAAAAAAGTTTTTCTTCCAGCAATTTTTTAGGGATTTTTTTCGCGTTCATGTTGATTTTTGTTATTTAAATTCATTATCTTTGTAGCCACAAACATTCAAAACGGCTCAATTATGGATAAGAAACTTTTAAAAATAGGCGATAGCATTTTCGACAGTCAGATAGCAGGCGACTATTACTATGTGGATAAATCGCTGTTAATAAAGAACTTGTTTGACCGTCCGGCGGAAGTAACGCTCATCACCCGCCCCAGACGCTTCGGCAAGACGCTTAACATGTATATGCTTAAGTCGTTTTTCGAATACAACTGTGAACTGCGTAAGGACAATGCAAGCAAACGCCACCTGTTCAAAGACTTAAAAATTGAACAGGCGGGCGAGCGTTACTTGAAGCATTTCGGGCAGTATCCAGTCATCTTCCTGTCGTTCAAAGAAGCGAAAGCAAGCAAGTGGGAGCAATCATATAACGCCATCAAAGAATGTTTTTATGCTGAATATGAGCGACATATTAACATTGCCGGTTCGGAGAGACTGACCGAAGCGAAGAAAATACGCTTTCGTCGTTTTCTCGACCGAGCAGCGTTAGACAGCGATTTCCCAAGCGCTATCAAGTTTCTTTCCGACTGTCTGGACGACCATTACGGCAAGCCGGTAGTGATACTGATAGACGAGTACGATGTGCCGCTTGACGCCGCCCATAACGGCGGGTTCTACGACGCCATGCTCGACCTTATCCGTTCTATGTTCTCTTCGTCGCTCAAAGATAACGGTTCACTCGCCTTTGCGGTGATGACCGGCTGTCTGCGCATCTCGCAGGAAAGCATCTTCACCGGACTGAATAACCCTGTCATGGCCTCAATAGCAAGTTATGACTATTCCGAATATTTCGGTTTTACACAGGAAGAGGTTGACGAAATGCTGAAATACTACGGTTTAGAGGGAAAACGGGAAGAGATACGCGAGTGGTACGACGGCTACCTGTTCGGCGATGTTACGGTTTACAACCCGTGGAGCGTCATCAAACGCGTTACTGATTTGTTAGTCAAATACGACAGAGCGCCCGAACTGTACTGGGCAAATACCAGCGGCAATGATATTATACGCAAACTGGTTGACAGGGTAGCAAACGACGACGCTAAATACGAACTTGAAACCCTGATGGCAGGCGGCACGATTGAAAAGCCGATAAACGAGAACATCACTTACAATGATATAGACAAAGGCTCTATTGACAATCTCTGGAACTTCCTGTTTTTCACCGGATACCTGAAAAAAGTGGGCGAAAATTTTGAAGGCGAACAACGAAAATTCGTACTATCAATACCCAACAAGGAGGTCTTCCATATTTATCGTACCCAAATCAGCCAATGGTTTAATAAAACACTTGAAAACAACAATATTCCTCGTGAGTTCATCCAAGCGCTGATAGCGGGCGATAAAGAGACGGCGCAGAAACGGCTTTCAGCGATGCTGATGAAGTCTATCAGTTATTTCGATGCCGCCGAGAGCTACTATCATGGCTTCCTGACCGCGCTGTTCACAAACGTGAAAGGCTACGAAGTAAAGTCGAACCGAGAGACGGGCGACGGACGTTGCGACATATTCATGCGACCGTATTCGCGCGAACTGCCGGTAATACTCATCGAAGCAAAAATAGCTCCCACCTACAGTTCTATGGCTGCCAAATGCAAGGAAGCGTTGCAACAAATCGAAGACAACCGCTACGCCGACGAGTTCATCGAAGACGGCTTCAGTAACATCCTCAAATACGGGATTGCTTTCTACAAGAAAGAATGCCTTGTAGAGTTTAGAGTTTAGAGAAATATTCAAATGAGAACTTATATGATTAGGAGTGCGCTTATCATCAGCATAATTTGCACATCGCAAACCGTCCTTTCTGCCGACATTCTCGTTGAGGCAGAGAGCTTTGCCGACAAAGGCGGCTGGGTCGTTGACCAGCAGTTCATGGACCAAATGGGTTCACCCTATCTGATGGCGCACGGCATCGGCGAGCCGGTAGCCGACGCCTCTACTACGGTGGAATTTCCCGAAACAGGCGCCTACTATCTGTATGTCAGGACTTTCAACTGGACGGCGCCCTGGTATAAAGGCGAAGGTCCCGGACGCTTTCAAATCGCAATCGATGGCAAGCCCTTGCCCGTGATTTTCGGTATAGAAGGCGAGCAGTGGCTCTGGCAAAGCGCCGGAAAAGTGAAAATCAAAAACCCCAAGACGACAATCACGTTGCACGACCTTACCGGCTTCAACGGACGGTGCGACGCGCTGTTCTTCACCAAAGAGGCTAACAGCCCGCCGCCAAACGACGTCGCGACACTGGGCGAACTCCGACGTAAGTTGCTCAATGTCAGCATCAAAGAGGCAGGACGCTTCGACTTCGTTGTCTGCGGCGCAGGCATGGCAGGCATCAGCGCGGCAGTAACAGCTGCAAGGCTCGGACTCAAAGTGGCGCTCATCAGCGACCGCCCCGTCGTAGGCGGTAACAGCAGCTCCGAAATCCGCGTCAGTACCGGCGGCGACGGCAAATATCTCTATCCCCAACTCGGCAAGATAACTACCATCCTTCGTTTGCCGCCCGCAGAAAACGTTAATGCCGCACGTACAGCAGATATTTACGGAGATAATAAAAAACTGCAACTCATCCGAAATACTCCTAATCTGGAACTGTTTATTAATTACCACGTAATTGCGACGGAGACCGACCGCAAATATAATGGTAACGCTCCGAGTGCAAGTGGTTATTCAGGCAACTATGTCGAGCCGGAACCATTGAAAATCACTGCGGTAGTAGCGCGTAACATAGAAACGAGCGAGGAGTTACGCTTCGAGGCGTCCCTCTTTGCCGATTGCACCGGCGACGCCAATGTGGGCTTCCTTGCAGGCGCCGACTGGCGGATGGGTACCGAAAGCCGCTATGAGTACGGCGAACCTTTCGCTCCGCTCGTCGCTAATAACAACGTCATGGGCGCTTCCAACCTGTGGGAGTTTGAAACGCTCGATACCCCCTCGTCGTTCCCCGTCCTCGACTGGGCGTGCCGCTTCAACGACGAATCGGCTATCGTGGAGAACAAGCCCGACTGGCGCTGGGAAGGCGGCTTCACCAAAGACCCCATAGACGAGGCAGAAAACGTCCGCGACCAGAACCTGCGCGCCATTCTCGGCAACTGGGCGTATCTCAAAAACAGCAACCCTGACTACGCCAACCGCAAAATACTATGGCTCGCCTACATCTCCGGCAAACGCGAATCAAGGCGCCTGCTCGGCGACGTCATCGTTACTCAAAACGACCTCAAAAACAATACACAATACGACGATGCGAGTTTCACTACTACATGGTCAACCGACCTGCACTATCCCAACCCCACTAACAGCCGCTTTTTCCCCGGCAACGAGTTCTTCAGCTATTCGGAAGGTACCGGTATTAAACCGTTTCATGTGCCTTACCGCTGCCTCTACTCCCGCAATATCGCAAACCTTTTTATGGCCGGACGCAATATCAGCGTCTCGCACGTCGCTCTCGGCTCTGTTCGGGTGCAACTGACTACGTCCATGATGGGAGAGGTCGTCGGCATGGCAGCGGCTGTTTGCGGCAAGAACAGCATACTGCCCCGTCAGGTTTACTCCGAGCGCTTAGACGAACTGAAATCTCTATTGCAACGCGGCGTTCCGATGATTACAATTCTGGCGATGGGCGACGCTCTTACGGAAGGCAGCGAAGCGTCCCCGTCTTTCCTTTTCGCACTCCGACGTAGCCTCTTCAATGCCGGTTTTGCCGTGGACTTTATCGGACCGCGCGAAACGCCTTACAGATATAAACACGAAAAAATAAGAGAAGCTGGCTTCCCCGACAAAACCGTTGAATATTTGGATTCTGTCGCCGACAGCCTCTATCGACAATACCCAGCCGACTTTGTGCTGCTTAATCCCGGATTCGGCAACTTGTCCGAAGAAAAAACTACAGCAGCCTGCGAATCCATCATCCGCAAAATCAATGCTATCAACCCAAACGCATACATCTTTATCCCTCAAAAGCTCACAGCAGGCGACGGCGTCAATACTGCCCCCGACAGCGTTGCGAAGATAGCCGATGCTTGCTTCAAAGCGCTGAAAAAGAGAATGGAATAGTGGATAGTGATTAGTGGTTAGTGATTAGTGATTAGTGATTAGTGATTAGTGATTAGTGGTTAGTGGTTAGTGAAACAAATAAAAACAAATAAAAACAAATAGAAACAAAAAGAAACAAAAAGAAACATTCACTAAAATGAACCGTAGAAATTTCATCACAAACGCAGCAATGTTGGGGGCAGGTATGCCGGTCATCACCTCCGCCGCATTGACGGGCTGCAGCACAGGCGAAAAGAAACAGAAGTTGTTAACCCCCGAAGACGTCGGCATGTTCTCCTTTGCCGACAAAGCGCCGGACGGCAAGCCCATACGCGCCGCGCTCATCGGTTGCGGCAGCAGAGGTACCGGCGCAGCAGAACAGTTTATCAGGTCGGGCGCGGGCTGTTCTATCGTTGCAATGGCAGACCTCTTCCCCGACAGACTGAACGCGAGCCACAAACACTTGAAAGAGAAGCTCGGCAACGACGTACCCGAAAACGCCTGCTTCCTCGGCTTCGACGCATACAAAAAAGTCTTGGAATTGCCTGATATTGACGCCGTTCTGCTTTGCACGCCGCAGCATTTCCGTCCCGAACATTTTATGGCAGCCGTGAATGCCGGCAAACATGCTTTCGTAGAGAAGCCTTGCGCCGTTGACCCTGTCGGCGTCCGCACTGTTCTGGCGGCAGGAAAGATAGCCAAGTCGAAAGGGCTGACCGTCGTTGCAGGAACGCACCTCCGCCACCGACGCGACTACTGGGAAGCGTATCTGCAAGTCCGCAACGGACTTATAGGAGACGTTATCTGCGCCTCGGCTCATTCCAACCAGGGCGCCGTGTGGTACAAAACGCAACAGCCCGGTTGGAGCGACATGGAATACTGCATACGCAACTTTTTCAATATCAGATGGGTAAGCGGCGACCATTTCGTTGACCAGGCTATTCATTTCATTGACATCGCTACATGGTTCATGGACGAGCGACCAGAGCGAGCCGTCGGATACGGCGGACGCGCACGTTGCAAGTCGGGAGACCGCTTCGACTTCTTCACCGTTGATTACTACTACGCCGACAACCGCCGAATGTGGACGGAAGCGCGACAGATTGACGGCTGCGATAACAATTTCTCCGACCAGATTTACGGCTCAAAAGGCATCGTCTATATGAACTATATGCACAACGACCTGAAGATTACCGACTACAACGGAAATCCGCTCTGGGAGTACGCTTATGCTGAAAAACCCATCAAATCCGCGTATCAGCAGGAACATATCCACTTCACGGAATCTATCCGTACCGGCAAACAAATCAATCAGGCAGAAATGCTGGCAAATTCAACTCTGATAGCCATAATGGGGCGCGAAGCGGCATACACCGGCAAAGCCGTTACATGGGACGAAATAGTAGCCTCTAACCTGCGCTTGGGACCAACAACCTACGAAATGGGCGCCCTGCCCGACTATCACGAAGGCGTTGTGCCTGTTCCGGGCATCGCACAAGGCTAAATCAGATTTAAGATTCTCTCGAAGGAAAAACATTTTAATAAGTTTCCTTCGCAAGTTTATTGTCGTTTCAATTTCTTTTATTATCTTTGTCGCTAAATTCTAACCAATTAATAATGGACTGACATGAAAAAAAATCTTTTTTATTTTGTTTGCGGCTTACTGTTAAGTAGCTGTAATTCAGGCTTTAAGCCTTTGTTTCACGCTGACTGGTCGGATGCCGACTGCGACCCTGCCGTCTGGACAGTAGATGGCGAAGGGGTTATTTCCGCTTCTGCCGACCAAGCCTTGTGGACCAAAATTGAGTACGAAAATTTCGAACTCGAACTTGAATTTAGGAACGATAACTGCACTAACAGCGGCGTCGTTATTTATGCTACCGACAAACAGAACTGGATACCGAACGCGGTTGAAATTCAGATTGCCGACGATTATTGCGACAAGTTCAATGAGTGGCAGCCGTCGTGGTATTGCGGCGCTGTGTTCGGACATTTACCGCCTGTCGCTACTAAAATCGTGAAGCCCGCAGGCGAATGGAACACTATGAGAGTGATAGCTAAAGGCAAGAGTATCAAAGTATTCCTAAACGGAAAAAAAGTGGCGGATATGGATATGAGCCTCTGGACGTCCGGCAAGACAAATCCCGATGGCTCGGATATTCCTTCGTGGATGCCCAGACCGTTTGCCGAATTAGCAACTAAAGGCTATATCGGTTT
The DNA here is from genome assembly GCA_031272655.1 of Tannerella sp. Classification (GTDB taxonomy): domain Bacteria; phylum Bacteroidota; class Bacteroidia; order Bacteroidales; family Tannerellaceae; genus Tannerella. The sequence continues at coordinate 696 of JAISTJ010000127.1, read as the reverse complement.
CCAAGGCAAACACGGAGATGCATTAATCTGGTTTAAAAACATTAAAATCAAACAGTTATAAATTATGAACACAAAATTTTCACGTCGCGACTTTCTTAAGACATCTGCGGCAACAACTGCGGGCATGTTCTTTGTAGTCCCAAGTAATGCCGTGAGCGGTCTCGGACATGTCGCCCCAAGCGACAAACTAAACATTGCCGGTATAGGTATCGGCAGCAAAGGCTCTGTAAATCTGAACAACATGAACTCGGAGAACATTGTAGCCCTGTGCGACATTGACTGGCAGTACGCCAAACATGTCTTCGACAAATACCCTGCAGCCAAGCGTTACAAAGACTTCCGCGTGATGCTCGACGAGATGGGTAAGAGCATAGATGCTGTGGTGATAGCGACCCCTGACCATACTCATGCCGTTAGCGCTGTGGCTTGTATGCAACTCGGCAAGCATGTCTATGTGCAGAAGCCGCTGACGCATTCCGTTTACGAATCGCGCGTACTGCTTGAGACCTCGCGTAAATACAAGGTAGTAACGCAGATGGGTAACGAGGGTCACAGCAGCGCCGGCGTTGCCGAGGTCTGCGAATGGCTGTGGAGCGGCGCTATTGGGGAGGTTACGCATGTGGACGCATGGACTGACCGTCCTATATGGCCGCAGGGTCTGACGCGCCCCGAACAGGGACAGTGGGTACCCGAACA
>JAISTJ010000061.1 GCA_031272655.1 Tannerella sp. | reverse complement strand
GTGCGCTCGTAACTGTCCATAGCGTCGGCGTAATCCACCGGCGCGTAGTCGTACTCGTCGCGGTCGCGGTAGTCGCGCTCTTTCAGTTCCACAATGCGCTTCATCAAAGGGTGATGAAGGTGATGTCTCAATCCCGGAGTGTCAGTATAAAAATTTGCCATTTAAATAAATATTTTCTGATTTAAGGGCGCAAAGGTACGCACGATTTCCAAAACAAGGCAAAAGTTGCACATTTTTTTTATAATAGTGCATTTGTTATAATAACAAAATGTTAACGTTTTGTGACATGAATATTTTCAATATCGGTAAAATTTATTTACCTTTGCGGCGGTTTAAAATTCCGATTTTATGATAAAAAGAGCATTATTTTTGTGTGTTGCAATTATTTTCCCGTTGCACGGTTTCTGTCAGGATGCCGATAGTGTGCGGCAGAATATGCCTGAAGCTTTTAAAGAGTTTGAACGTATGTTTGTTCCGCCTGCGCATTATGTTGTGGGGCGTGTTGCCGAGCCGCCGGTGATAGACGGGAATATTGATGAAAAAGCATGGGAATCGGCGGCATGGAGCGGTGAGTTTCAGGATATTGAGGGGTGCCTTTCGCCTCGTCCGAAGCCCGCTTTTCTTACCAAAATTAAGATGCTGTGGGACAATGAATACCTGTATGTAGCGGCGCAACTTGAAGAGAAGCATGTCTGGGCGAAGCTTGATCAATATGACCAGATTGTTTTTTATGATAATGATTTTGAGGTATTTATAGATCCGCGCAACACTACCCACCATTATTTTGAGATAGAAATAAATGCTTTGAACACGATTTTTGACTTGTATCTTCCTAAGCCGTATAATACGGGTGGAAGTGCGCTTATTTCGTGGGATTGTAAAGGTTTGCAACATGCTGTTAAAGTGCACGGCACGCTCAACGATGCGACTGACGAGGATCGGGGTTGGACTGTTGAGATGGCCATCCCGTTCAAGTCATTGGATGCTGCGCCGCGGGACCGCAGTTTATGGCGGATAAATTTTTCGCGTGTAGAATGGGATACGCAGGTCGTGGACGGCAAATATATCAAAAAAGCCGGCGCTGACGGCAAGCCTTTGCCCGAAAACAACTGGGTTTGGTCGCCGCAAGGTGTAGTTAATATGCACTGTCCCGAACGTTGGGGGTATCTGATGTTTTCGGACGCCGAAACACAGCTTCCCGAGTTCGAGATGCCATATTCCGAACTGCAGCGCCAATGGTTGTGGTTGGTTTACTATAAGCAGCGAAAATACATGATGGAGCATAGAAAATACGCCGCGTCGTTACAAGAGCTTGGCATAGATTCCGCAATCAGCATCAACGGCATAGGCAACAAATTGACAATGGAAGCGACCCCATTCCAGTTCACAGCGATGATTGCCGGGGAAAATGATGCCGCTCCGCCAATATCCATTAATAACGAAGGATTAGTAAGAGCCTTCGGGCGTTTTGGACGGTAAAGCAAGGGGTTATTTATCGGAATAATGACCCCATGCGGAAAGCACTATTACAGTAACCGTATGTTCATGAATTTGATATATCATTCGGTGCTTGTCGGAAATCCTGCGCGACCAAGTTGGAGTGTGATAATGTTTCAACTGTTTAGGTTTACCGGTGCCGGTTGTTGGGTGGGTTTTTAATTCTTCAAGAAGCGTATGTATTTTTTTAAGCAATTTGATTTCTCCCGACATCTTATGCTTCAAAATATCGGCTTTGACGGTTTCTTCCAGCAATACGGTATATGTCATAATATTTCGGCAAATAGTTCGCTCTCTAATTCTGGCGTATATTCGACGGTTTTTCCGAGTTCAACATTTTTTATCCGCTCGTCAAGCATGGAAAAATAATCTGATTTTGACATCAAAGCATCATCTGTACGTTTTTCGGCATACATGGAAAAACGAATATTAAGTTCTGTCAAAAGAGCCTCTAATACAGAGACTTGCTTTTGTGTATTCGGATAAACCAATAAAGCATCCATATCGTTTCTTTCTTTAATAACACCGCAAAGTTACGCAAAATAATAAACAATGCCAACGGTTTAAGAAAAAAAATCTTCTTTTTCCGGGTTGCTTTGGGTTTCGCCCTCGCAATGGACTCGTAGAGTCGTATGTGATTAACCGCAGGTTTTAACCTGTGGAGGTGGGCGACTATCACTATCTTCTGCCCGTAGGGCAGTACGGCATTTGTGGATGTTGTGCCGTCCTACGGACGGTGGGATAGTGAGGGGGCATTCTTGCCGTAAGATAAATCTTACGGTTAATCACATAACGTCCTACGGACGGGTTCGTTCCTCGCAATGACAGGACTTCGTCCCGTCGTGACGTCGTGCCGTCGTGTTGAAGTCTGGATTGCTTCGTGCCTCGCAATGACGGGGCTTCGTCCCGTTGGGATGCAGCGGGATTGATTTAAAAAAAAATGGTTCAAAACAAGCTGTTAGGCTTGTTTTGAACCATAAAAATGAAATTAAATCAGTCTCCCCAGTTATCGGTCCATGTATCGCCGTTGAGGGTGGAGTGGCGCATGCCTTTGGGGTTCGCCCAGAAGAGCAGCTGCCCGATATAATTGTCTTTATCAATGCCCGGATAACTTGCGTTGTAGTTCATCTCGGACATCGGATACTTCAACCTGTCGGGACACCAGGGTATAGACGGGCTGCCGCTTGCGGGATAAACGAGCTTCGGAAGACCTGTCCTGCGCAACTGCGCCCAGCACTCGCGGGAGTTGAGGTAGCCGAAGTTCAGCCACTTTTGGGTCAGGATTGCATCTGATTTCGGGTCGGCTGTGCTGTACGGGTAAGCGGGATTGACGCTTGTCTCCCATCTTGCGGCTGCAAACGCTTCGATTGCGGCGTCGGAAGGAGTGGGGATAGCGCTTGTTTTGCCAACATCGCTTATTTCATTCCAGTGATAGTACAGTTTAATTGACTGTTTTACAGCTTCTTTGAAATATTCTTCCGCCTTTGCTTCGTCTTTGGCTACGCCAAGTCCTTTATGATAGGCTTCCGCTTTGATGAAGTAAACTTCAGCGGCTGTTATCTGGACATGCTCGAAGTTGTAGTTATTGCGGAAGAAACCGCCGTCAACGATTTCGGAAACGCCTGCATCGTCATAGATATTGACGCTTCTGAAAGTCGAACCCGGGTCGGTGCCTACAAGTACAAGGGTAACGGGTTTACCTGGGTCGAATGCCGAGTTGGCGTCACCTGTTACTACTCCGCCTGCAAGTACGTTTGCATAGGTGAAGTCCTGAACGCCGCCATAATTAGCGACTTTTCCGTTTTTATTCTCGGCCATGCCGCGCATTGAGCAGAGAAGAACAGCACGCGGGTCGTCAACTCCTTCGGTAAATGTGCCGGTGCCTTCTATCCATTTCCTGTTTTCGCCGGTACCTTCGCTTCTGAAGTTGCCTTTGCTCAACATACGGTCGAGGATAGAGCCTGACATCTGGCGGCAGGAAGTCCAGTCGAAACCGCCCGGACGGAAGTTAAGGTCGCCGCTCTTGTCGTTACGCAGGAATATGTTCTGCGAATTGTCTTCTACTACCGGATATTTTGACGGGTTGCCAAGTATTTCGGCGATAATCTGCTTGCCTTTATCCGTTAACGGGCCATATTCGGAGATGTGGAGCGCATAGCGGAGCCGTACGGAGTTGGCATAGCGCGCCCAAGCATCGAATGAGCCGTTGCAGACGAAATCCTGACTTGAAAAGCTGACGTACTGGACAAGGTCGGAACTTGTAAACCTCTCTGCACAAACCTTCAGCTGGTCGAGCATCATGGAATAAATATCCTCTGCCTTGTCGTAAGCGGGGCTTGCAACAGCCAGATCTTTTTCAATCGGCAAGCGCATAGCGTCTGTCCAGGGCATATCGCCATACATGTCCACCTGCGAAAGCACGAAGTCGAAGAGGTGCACTTCAGCAGCAAGTTTGAAGGCTTCCATATCCTTCCTGTCGGCGTCACTGATTTCGTTATTATACATATCGAGCAACTTAATGTATTGGGTTGCAGATGTATAAGTGTTATTAAACAGTCCCGAAATACCCCAGTCGGTGCCTGCTGCATACATGCTTGAGCTGTAGGTATATCCGAAAGTCTGTCCCAGTTTGCCGATCAAAAGAGGCTCGGTAGCAAAATAACGTACATAGCCGTACAATGAATAGGGGTCAAGAATACGTTTGAACGTACCGTTCATTAAGCCGGGGATTGTAACCGAAGTAACTTTCGACGGGTCTAAGTACTTGTCCGTATAAACTTCGTCGGAACAACCTGAAAATCCTAATGTTATCGCTGTGATAACTAATGATAAAATTATATTTTTCATATTCTTTCTATATTTGAAATTAAACAATTGAAAATCAGAAACTTGATCTTAAAGTAATACCGAAGCTTCTCTGGGGAGCGGTAGAGCCGCCGATCTGCGCCTGATTTTTCCAGTTTGTACCTATACTTGATTCAACGTCCCAGTCGGGCATTGCCTTGTAGATATAGAACAGGTTACGTGCGAAGAGGGATACCTGCAAATTGCGGCAGTTGAACTTTGACGTAAGCCTTTGCGGAATAGTATATCCGAGAGCTAATTCGCGGAATTTGATGTAGTCTTTTTTAACGACTGCTTCGTGGAACGACATCTGTTTGCTGTCTGTTCCCCAGTTGAATGTCCAGTATGTCATCATATCCACGGGAACTATCTGATTATTAGGCTGTCCGGTATTAGCATTGACACCGGGCTGGATAACGCCGTTATGATAAACGCGCTCGCCGCCGGGACCGGATGTTGTACCTGATGGAACTTGAACAGGCAGGCCTTCGGAACCGAAGTAGTAAGACAGACCGCCGTGATCGGTATCACGTCCTTCCAATGACCTCGGGGTAAGACCCTGAGCTGTCATATAGTTAAACATTTCATTGAACAAGTAACCGCCGTAAGAGAAGTCAATCAAAGCATCCAAATAGAAGCCCTTATAGTTGAAAGTGTTCATGAAACCGCCTGTAAATACGGGCATTGCATTTCCAACTCTCTGACGGTCAGTCTCTAACAGGTAATAACCGTCGTCGTCAACCAAATAATTGCCGTTTTCGTCTTTTGCCCAAACCTGGGTGTAGATATCACCCATAGGCCTGCCTACGAGCGAGTAAAGCATTGCGCCGCCGCCTGCCCAGTAAGCGTTTTCAATCCTGTCAACGTTGTCAATAAGTTTGGTTACCTTGTTGCGGTTGAACGCCATGTTGAAGTTTACCCTCCAACCGAAGTCCTTAGACATTACGGGATTGCCATGAATGTTGAACTCGAAACCGGTATTCTGCATACCGCCCACGTTGAGGAGGATTTTTTCCGTACCGGAAGAAACAGCCACCGGAGTAGAAAGGATAAGGTCGGATATATTACGTTTGTAATAAGATACTTCAAAACCGAACCTGTCTTTGGCGAATTTGTTTTCGAGACCGATTTCAAACTCCCTTGTAACCTCAGGTTTAATGTTGTTGTTACCGGTGCTTGTGGGGACATAGTTCCATATCATTCCGTTGTTTGAGCCTTGCTCATAAACCTCGTTTGCCGAGTATGCTTCAGGAGCGTTACCGACTATACCGTAGGAAGCGCGGAGTTTACCATAATCCCACCAGTAGGGGATTGATTCCCTGAAGAGGTCGGTGTAAATTAAGCTTGCGCTGAACGAAGGATAGAAGTATTTGCCTACTTTCCCGTTTTTATCAAGCAGGGTAGAAGACTGCTCGTAACGGCCGGTAGCTTCAAGGAACAGGAAGTTATCCCATCCGAAGCCGAGGGTTCCAAGGTAAGCCGACTTCATAATGTCGCGGTAACCGAAAGATGTACGCGCCTGCAAGCGGCTTGCGGCAAGCGAATACCAGTTGCGGTTAGCCAGACCTCCGTCGGTGTAGGATTGAATGTTGAACATGTTTTCCTGACGGCCTTGCCATCCGACGTTGGCATTGACGTTGAGTTTGTCAAAGTCCTTGTTGAAAGAGAGCATTACGTCGCCATAAATAATGTCATAACGGCGATTGACAACATTGTAACTGCCTCCCGCATCTTGTATGGCGTAAAGTTCAAGCGGCCTTTCGGTCGGATACTTGTATTCTTCCTTGTCATTTGTAAGGTCGGCAGACAACTGTCCGCGCAATACAAGGAAGTCAAAAATTTTCCATTTCGGGGTAACGCTTGAAATGAAACGGTTGGAAATCTGATCCTGTTGCTTGTCGTAAACGTCCCAGAAATAGCTCTGGATAGAGTTACGTCCTCCAAAATCGAATGCAAACACTTCATCGGGAGTTAAAGTTTGTTCCCCGTTGATATAAGTGTTTTTATATCCGAGGCTTGTTTTGTACATTTTCCTCATCAAACCGACATCAATAAATGAGCCGAAAGCGTTTGAGAACGAACCGTACAGACCCATAGCGTTGGTAGCGCGGTTGTGAATGTTCTGGACTACATAATTAGCCGAATAGTCAATGCTCAGGGTCTTTGAGAAATTCATCGTCCCCGTCAGGGTGAAATTGTGTTTCTGATAATTTGCATTAAGAGCGTTCGGAATTTCATCGTTGTAGGTGTAGGAAAAACGTGTACTTGCATTTTGTGTTCCATAGTTAATGGCAAGATTGTAGTTTTGGTTCCATCCGTTGCGGAAGAGTTCCATCCACGGCTTGTCGGTATAGGGGAGGTATGACCTCTCCGTGCCGTCAATGTACAAAACCTTGCTTCCGTCATACCTTGGGCCCCACTGTGTAGTTCCGTAGGTCAAACTCTTGTAGGTTTTCCCAAGATAAGTGCGTTCGTAAAAACCGCCTGTTTCTTTCTGGTAATCGTTCCACGATTCAACGAATCCGCCGGGTCCGTATTCCTTTTGGAGTGGCGGCACGTCAGAAATCAGGTTCATAGTCAGCGATGCGTTGAAATCAACGGATACTCCGCCTGCTGCCGATCTCTTGCTTGTGATCATCACAACTCCGTTAGCGGCTTCCGAACCGTAGAGGGCTGTTGCGGCAGCGCCCTTGAGGATTGAAAGCGACTCGATGTCTTCGGGGTTGACGTCAATAAGTCCGTTTGAACGGATACGGCCTTCAGCGCCGAACTCAGCGAAAGTCGCCTCGTTACCGGAACCTGTACCGCCGTTACGGATAGGTACGCCGTTGAGGATGACTAACGGCTGGTTGCTTCCGTCAATAGAGCTGACGCCGCGAACCTGCATAGACACTCCCGCTATGCTACCGCCCTGAACGGTTTGAATACGGACTCCCGGAGCTTTTCCGTAGAGCGCCGTTGCAAAGTTTGGCGTTCCTACCTTCGTCAGCTCCGCAGCGCCGATCGTGGTAACGGCAAAACCAAGTTTTTTGGAGTCCTTGGTGATGCCTAACGCTGTTACGACAACCTCACCCAGCGCCTGTGCGTCTTCTGCCATTGCGATGTTGAGAGTTGCTTCTCCCTTGTAAGTAATTTCTTGTGTGGTGTAGCCAAGATAGGATACCTTAAGAACTTGTCCGCTTCTCAGACCGTCTAAGGTGAATTGACCATCAGCATTTGTCATGGTGCCTTTGGTGGTACCCACAACCGAGATGTTCGCGCCTGCCAACGGTGAGTTGTCGGCTTGATCAACTACGGTTCCACTTACTCTGTTCTGCGCCCAGAGGGCGGTGGTGAATGCTCCTGCGAGGAGCAGACACATTAATAATAACTGTTTCCTCATATGAATTTAAATTTT
>JAISTJ010000212.1 GCA_031272655.1 Tannerella sp. | reverse complement strand
TTATCGTCCCCCAACGTCGGAACGGGCATCACAAGCAGCCCGTGATACTTGCGGGTGTTGCAGCCCACAATGGTAGTCAAGTGGTACGCCCCCTTCTGATTGGCTCGCAGCACCTCCCGCGAAAGCGATTCCTGCAGGTTAATCATCAATGTTTTGTCAAATTTCAGATAACTCATAGCCTTAAGATTTGAAAGCGCAAATATAATAACTTTTTTTTAAATTCCAAAATAAAAGCGTTATAAGAACAAACATTATTCCTCTGTTGACGGAGTGCTGTTTAATAAAAGAAAAACAAAATTGATATCGTTTCGGGAGGTAAAGACGATGGAAATTTTATCCCCGAAGGCGTTAAATGTATAGTAGGAGCGCATTTATGGCCCGTTCCGGTGCGGGGGGATGTTCCATCAGTTCGTCAATCAGTTTTTCTGCTTTTTCAAATGCCTTTGGCTCACTCTTTTTAATTTGGCAAGGTCAGCAGTCGATTCATCCGTATAGGCTATCTTGTACATGCTTACAGAGCCTCTTCGTTTCTTTCATATTGCTCTAATTTTGATGTTCATTTTGATAGCAAAGATACAACATATTTCCGAATGGACAACTTTTTCAAGATAAAAAATCTGCATTTTTTCAAATTTATAATTTGATATTAGAAATAATATCATTACCTTTGCAGCGCAAAAGAAGAATAAAATATTCAGAACTGGAAAAGAAGCTCAAACTGTTTGGCTGCCAATTGAGTGAGAACGGCAAGAGACATCCGATATGGATAAGCCCGATAACAGGATTGAAATTTGCAATGAGTTATCACAAGAGCGAAGAAGTAGCGGAAGGGACGTTGCGAGATATACTGAAAAAAGCGGGGGTTAAACTGTAACCCTATTGATTAATAACGATATAACTGTTTGAAAATGGAAAAGATAAAAGCATTTATTGAAAGAGGGGGCGACGGACGATACAGCGTCTATGTTGATTTGGATGATAACTCGCTGAATTATGGCATTCATGGCGAAGGATATACCGTAAGCGAAGCCGTAGAAGACTTCCGTGAAGGCTATTTGGAAATGAAAGAATCGTACGAACGCGACGGAAAACATTTTGTAGAAGCCGATTTTGAGTTCGTTTATGACACAGCTTCTTTTCTTAAATACTACACAATGTATTTTTCGCTTGCTGGACTGTCGCGCATGACTGGCATTCATCAGGGTCAGTTGAGCCACTACGTTACCGGCAGACGCAACCCGAGCAATAAGACTATACAGCGCATTGACCATTCCGTTCATACCTTTGCTGCAAGATTAAGTCGGGCGCAACTCGCATGATCCAGCAATACAGATAGCAAACAAATACTGTAATCCCCCCAAAAAAAAATGAAGCAATCCGTATCTCACCATTCCGGACTGCTCCACTCCCTTAATTACAGGTAAAATTGTCTCTCGAGAACCAATCAGCGTTCGCCGCCGGGTCCACCGGGGCCACCGCCACCGGGTCCGCGTCTCTGAGGCTGCTGCTCGAGATACTTCTTGTACTGCTCTTCGCTCAGGATTTTCTTAACGCGCTCGTTACGCTTCTCGTTAAGTTTCTGGAAAGCCGCACGACCTTCCTCACTCATTCCCTGGCCGCCACCGCCGCCGGAATCCCTGAGTTTCTGCATCTCGGTACGCATCTCCTGATCAATGACCTTGAGGCTGTCAACCTGTTTGTCAGTCAAATTCAAGTCTTTCTTCAACTGTTCATAACGTTGAGCCGAATTGAAACCGCCGCGACCACCTTGACCGCCGCCTTGACGACCGCCCTGACCGCCTTGTCCGCCTTGCGCCGACATTGACATTGCAACAGCGAACATCATCATAAAACATACTGCAAAAATTCTTTTCATAAATAATGATTTAAATAAATGAATAATAAAAAAACAATCACGACACTAAGACTGAAAAACAGGCGTCAAGTTTAACGTATGCACCAAAAAAATTTTCAGTCCGCCCTGCTCATAACAAGCTTGCCATGCCTGATGCCTTTGATTGAGATAAGCCTGTCGGACAGCTCGGTAAGACGATGCGCCACTCCCGTAACTGTCGCAGTATGAAGGCAAAATGACTCGTTAAGATAGTATTGCGACGACGAAAGAATCACATCCATGTACTGCTGCTGCGTCTCTTCTATCTGCTTCGCAATCGCAAGTTCTTTCAGGTCATACATCAAAATGACGGCGCCGGCGACAATGTTGTTACACTGCCATTTTTGTTCCGCAAGGTTTTTCTCCACAAGAAAACGTATTGCCTGCGAGCGGTTGGCAAATCCTATATCCTTCACAAAACCGTCCAATGCGCAGAGAATCTCTTCATCAAGCGACACTCCAAATCTTTTCAGTGACATATCTTAGCTTATTTTATGACGCAAAAATACTTATTTTTTCCTTTCTATTTCAAAAAATTTGTATATTTGCGGCAAAAAAAACGTGATTTATGGAAAGAATCAACTGGTCTGAGTTACCATTCGGTTATATGAAAACCGATTATAATGTGAGATGTTACTATAAGAACGGTCAGTGGAGCGAATTAGAGGTCTCGTCATCCGAAACGCTTGAATTGCATATAGCTGCTACTTGCCTGCATTACGGTCAGGAATCTTTTGAGGGATTAAAGGCCTTCAAAGGCAAAGATGGCAAGATACGTGTGTTCAGACTTGACGAGAACGCTAAGAGGATGCAGAAATCGTGTCAGGCTATATTGATGGCAGAGCTGCCGATAGAGAAATTTGAGCAAGCCGTACGTAAAGTAATAGTTCTTAATCAGCGTTTTATACCGCCGTATGAGAGTGGCTCATCACTTTATATTCGTCCGTTACTTATAGGTACCGGCGCTCAGGTAGGCGTGAAACCATCCGAAGAATATATGTTTATAGTATTCGTTACGCCTGTAGGACCTTATTTCAAGACCGGTTTCAAGCCGTCGAAGGTATGTATAATGCGCGAATACGACCGTGCAGCGCCTAAAGGTACCGGCTCGGTAAAAGTTGGCGGCAACTATGCAGCAAGTCTTACTGCCGGACAGAAAGCTCAGGCAGGAGGCTATGCAACAGTGCTTTATTTAGACCCGAAAGAAAAAAAATACATTGATGAATGTGGACCCGCTAATTTCTTCGGCATCAAGGACAATAAATATATCACACCTGTTTCGGGATCTATTTTGCCTTCTATTACTAACAAAAGTCTGCAAACCATTGCAGAAACGATAGGGTTAACGGTAGAGCGCCGCCCTGTTCCTCTTGAAGAACTTAGCACTTTCGAGGAAGCGGCGGAATGTGGTACTGCGGCTGTCATAGCTCCAATATCACAGATTGACGACTTGGATGAAAACAAGCAGTATATTATATCCAAAGACGGAAGTGTCGGCGCTGTCTGTACGCTTCTTTACAACAAACTTCGCGCTATTCAGTACGGAGATGAACCGGATGTATTCGGATGGACAACAATTATTGAACCTTAAATTATTATATCGTGAAAACATTATCTAACTATCTTATTATCTTATGTTTATTTTGCTGCGCTTGTAGTTCCGAAAAGAAATTGGGATTATATGACCTTACATGCGAGCATTTATCTAATCCTGAGGGAGTTGCAACTACTACGCCCCGTTTCGGATGGAAAATATCATCCGGCGTTAACGGCGAATGTCAGACAGCGTACAGGATACTTGCAGCCACATCACCTACGTTGTTGAAAGAAGGAGAAGCAGATATGTGGGATTCAGGCGTCAAGCAGTCTCATGAAACCACACATATTAGTTATACGGGAAAAGTACCGCAATCGGGACAGCCTGTTTACTGGAAAGTAAAAATTTGGGGCATAAAAGGTCAGGAATCTGCATGGAGTGAGACAGCTCGTTTCAGCATTGGCTTGCTTGAGCCGGAAGACTGGCGTGGCAGCTATATAGGCTTTCCGGTTGACGCCGGCAGTCCGGTAAGTCCGCTATTAAGGCAGCAATTCACTGTTAACAGCCTCCCTATGGAAGCTTTCCTGCACATCAATTCGCTTGGTTATCACGAAGTTTATATAAACGGTAACAAAGTTGGCAATGAAGTCTTGTCTCCGGCTGTATCACAGTTCAATAAACGCTCACTTGCACGCACTTACGATGTTGCCGATTATTTAGTAAAAGGTTCAAACGACATTGTTATCTGGCTCAGTAGAGGATGGTATCAACCTTCTTTGCCCGGGGTTGTTTATGATGGACCTGTTGTAAGAGCGCAAATTGAAACGTGGAGAAACGGCGAGAGAAGCTACGAGATATACACTGACAATCAATGGAAAACATGCGAAAGTGGTTATACTTTGACAAGCCGGCGATGGAGCTATTCCCATTTCGGGGGCGAAAAAGTTGACGCCAACATTGCGCCGAAAAACTTTTCATCCGCAGAACTCGGTAAGCGTCAATGGGTTACGGCTGCCGTTGTTGAAGTACCCGAACATACCATATCGCCGCAAATGTGCGAGGGAAATATTTTCGCCGAAACATATAAAGCAAAGAATATCAAGCAGTTATCCGACAGCGCTTTCCTTGTTGATATCGGCACTACTTTAACAGGGATGACCGAAATAATATTCCCGCAACTATCTCATAATCAGGAAATTAGACTTGATTATTGCGACCATTTGGAAAACGGCGAATTTATCACCTATCAGGGGCAGACGGATTACTATATTGCTTCCGGCGAGAAAAACGAAGTTTTCCGTAACCGCTTCAATTACCACAGTTTCAGATACATAAAGATTTCCGGCCTTACGGTTGCGCCCGCTTTGGAAAATATTACCGCAAACCTTGTACGTACAAACTATAAAAACGCTTCGACGTTTGAATGTTCCGACAGCGACCTCAACGCTATCCATGATATGATTGTGCATACATTGCATTGTTTGAGTCTTGGTGGTTATATTGTTGATTGTCAGCATTTTGAGCGTCTCGGATACGGAGGCGACGGGCACGCTTCCACAGTTAC
>JAISTJ010000187.1 GCA_031272655.1 Tannerella sp. | reverse complement strand
TTGCTGCCCGCCTCGCTCAGCGCCGGCATAGGCAGCGACGTACAGCGCCCCTTAGCCACCGTCATCGTCTATGGTCTCCTCTGCGGCACCGTCATCACCCTCTACGTCCTGCCCGCGCTGTATTATACAATAGAAAAACGAAATATTCGGTCGAAAACGAAAAATGATAAAAAAAACATGTAAATTTGCAGTTTGAAAAAATATAGGTTTATAAAAAAGTTAAACAGATGAATATCAAATATTTAATAATTGGAGCGTTTGTCGTCCCTTCTTGGACTACAGCTTCGACGCCGGCCGACAGCGCTTTGACCTCTCCGCTTGGGTACAATGCTTTTATGGAGCAGGTGCTTAGCAGCAATCTCGGTTATGCGGCCGAAAAGTTGAATCTCAGTGAAGCCGAAGCCAATCTGAAAGCCGCCAAAGTATTCAACGACCCCTCGCTAAGCGTCGGGTACGCCGATAATGACGATCGCCGCATGCAGATGGGACGCTCGGTAGAAGTGGAGTTAAGCAAGACTATCACAGTGGGCAAACGCTCTGCAAACATTGACCTTGCCACAAGCGAAAAAGAACTCAACGAGGCGTTGCTCGAAGACTTTTTCCACAGTCTGCGTGCGGAAGCTACTGCCGCATATCTCGAAGCGGTGAAACAGAGAGAGTTATATGCCGTCAAGGAAGATTCTTATCAAAATATCCTGCGCTTGGCGGACGCTGACAGCATCAGGCTTCAGCTTGGCGAAATCACAATTGTGGACGCTACACATAGCCGCCTTGAAGCCGAAATAGCCGCCAACGAACTGCTCGAAGCGCATACGGAAATGATAAATGCCTGTTCCTCATTGGCTTTATGGACAGGGTCGTTTGACAAAAACTTAATCAACGTACCTGCCGGCAAGTTTGAAAATGAAGAGCGGCTTTTCAGCGCCGACGAGTTATTGCGGACAGCACTCGAAAACCGTGCAGACCTTGCAGCGGCGATGAAGAATGTAGATGTGGCGCAACGCGCTCTGAAAGTCGTTAAGCGTGAGCGAAATATGGATTTTGATGTCGCGCTCGGCTACAATTTTAATACGGAGGTGCGCAACGAAATAGCTCCCGCGCCACAGTTCAACGGCATCTCAATCGGTATTGCAGTGCCGTTGAAATTCTCAAATGCCAACAAAGGCGCCGTTCATGCAGCCGAGTATCGCCGTCAGCAGGCCGAACTCAACTATCAACAGGCTGAACTGGAAGTGCAAACATCAGTGATGCAAAGCCTTCGCAAATACCAGTCGGCTACTCTACAGGCTCGACGTTTCGAGACAGGCATGATGGACAAGGCGTTATCTATCCTTAACGGCAAGATTTACAGCTATCAGCGCGGCGAGACGTCCCGCCTTGAAGTCCTCTCCGCACAGCAGACTTACGACGACCTGCGCACCTCATATATTGAAGCCCTCTTCAACAGTCTTGTTTCCTTGGTCGAACTCGAACGCAATGCCGGCATCTGGGATGTCGTCATTCGAGATTAATAATTTCTAAATAATTGATTATGAGTGATTACAGTGAATCTGCCGCTTTTATTGCGGAACGAATTAACGGAAAGCCGGAGACGGCTATTATTCTCGGAAGCGGACTTGGCGCTCTTGCCGAAAAGATTGAAAATAAGGTAGTTATCCCTTATAAAACAATCCCCCATTTTGTAAATTCAACAGCCACAGGACATAAAGGTAACCTCATCGCCGGTACGCTTGGCGGGAAGCCGGTTATAGCCATGCAGGGGCGTTTTCATTACTATGAGGGTTATACGATGCGGCAGGTAACTTATCCGGTTCGTGTGATGAAGCTGCTTGGGGTGAAAAACCTGCTTGTAAGCAACGCTGCAGGCGGCGTCAATCATGCGTTTCATGTCGGCGACCTGATGATTATCACCGACCATATCAATCTGGCGCCAAACCCGCTGATTGGCGCGAATGATGAGACTTTCGGGACGCGCTTTCCGGATATGACCCGCGCTTACGACCGCGAGTTTATCCGCAAAGCTGAGGAAATAGCTGAAAATCACGGTATTATACTTCAAAAAGGGGTTTATATCGGATTGACCGGCCCTTCGTATGAGACGCCTGCCGAGTATGCTTTCTGCGGCAGGATCGGCGCCGACGCTGTTGGGATGAGCACTGTGGCGGAGGTGATTGTGGCGCGTCATGCCGGCCTCAGGGTGTTCGGAATGTCGGTTATTTCAAACGAAGGGCACCATTTTGCAGATGACTTCGTCAATTGCGGCGACGATGTGGTCAAGGCCGCCGATAGCGCTGCGGATACTATGGCGTTGATTTTCACCGAATTAATCTCAAATATTTGAAAAATGATGCAAATTTGAAAAAATTCGGGGGAAAAATCCGAATGTTAAAATAAATAGGACAAAAAAAGTACACTAATTGACGCAAAATTGTCCTTTTTGACATTTTTTGTACACAAAGTCGTCAAAAACGTCCGAAGTTGTACAAAAAATGACACAAATTTTTTCCTAATTGTACAAAAAAAGCCTTGTTTTACTGATTTTTATGCAGTAAATTTGCGGCGTATTTTGAATTTGGGATTGGAAAATATTTGTATTATGGACACTTTTGATTTTGAACTGAATGAAAAATTGTCGGAAATGCTAAAGTCAACATTTCCGGAGAGAGGAAAACTCACATCGTCGCTGTCTAAACTGCTTGATTTGGATAAAGTTGCAATATACCGGCGATTGCGTGGGGACATACATTTTTCCTTTGCCGAGGTTGTGAAAATAATGAAATGGGCGAACTTTTCGATGGATGCGTTCCTTGAACAGACAAAACCTTACCGCAGTCAGCCTTATCACATGTACTGGCAGGATTTTTTCAACCATGACCATAAAGACGAAAAGATGGCCAACGATTATATTGCGGCGATAGAGGCGGCGTCAAAATGTGCGTATTCGGAGTTCGGGGTTGCGGCAAACAGCCTGCCGCTTCACATTACGTCGCAGTTTCCGAACATTTATCGGCTGTATATTCTGAAATGGATGTATCAGTTCGGCCCTTCCGGCAATCATGTTCAGTATAAGGATGTTAAGTTATGGGACAGCCTTCTTGCCCAGCATAAACTCTATCATGATACCGTCCAGAAAATCAGCTATACGTTTTTTATCACCGAAGAAAGTGCGTTGCAGGTGCTTATCAATGACATCCGTTTTTTTCAATCAATACGTCTTATCAGCGAGGAAGAAGTGGAAATTTTGAAGGACGATTTGGATAAGATGCTGAAATTCATGGAGAAATCTGCTATAAAAGGGCGATCGGAATGTGGCAACGAGCTTGAGATTTATACAACCGGGCTTTCGTTTGAAACAAGCTATACATATCTCTATTCCGAAAGCGTGTATGTAACTATGATTGACGCATTTACGACTGGAAGCATGTCGGCGGTAGATGCAATGTCGTGCGAACACATGCGCCTCTGGCTCCGCTCACTGAAACGCACATCCACATCAATCTCCGAATCGGAAAAAAATCGCATCCTCTACTTTGAAAAACAGCGCGAAATCTTATCCACCCTGTAATTTTTAATCTGCTTTTTTATCAAAAAATTAACCGTTTCGTTCTTTGCTTCTTCTTTTTTTGTATTTTTGCACGGTTTTATAGAAAAAATGTTATGAAGAGATTATTGTTACTCGTATGCTGTACATGCCTTGTGATGCAGGGATTGGAGGCGCAAAACAGCCGTCAACGACAGGGCAGGGGCGAGTCGGCGCAAAACCGGAGCCAAAGGACAGGGCAGCCCCCACGCAGCCGCTTTTTTGAACCGCCCACAGTGTTAAACAAGTTTAAGGCGAAAGTTGATTCCTTGGACGTGAATATCCGCGTCAGGAAGCCGCTGATCGGCATTTCTGCCGGACAAAGCAACAGCGGCACGGCTGTAAATGCAACTTATATCAACGCTATACTGAAAGCGGGCGGAGTGCCTGTGATTTTGCCCGTTACCAAAGACGGAATCGCTTTAAGGGAGATGGTTGCCGGACTTGACGGCCTGCTGATGACGGGAGGCGAGGACGTTAATCCGCTCTGGTATGAGGAAAATCCGCGTCAGCAACTCGGCGCCGTTGATCCGGTGCGCGACGAATACGACCTGAAATTGGTGAAGATGGCGTCCGACCGCTGTATCCCGATTCTCGGCATCTGTAGGGGCGAACAGCTTATAAATGTGGCGTTTGGCGGCACTCTCTGGCAGGATATACCTTCGCAGCGCGACGGCAAAACGCTTATAAAACATGTTCAACAGATGAGCGGCGCCGCTGCTTCCCATAAAATAAATGTATCCGACAGCACGCAGTTGTCTAAGGTTATCGGCGCGGGTGAAATAAATGTCAATTCCTTTCACCATCAGGCAGTTAAAGACGTCGCTCCCGGCTTCAGGGCGGTGGCGTTTTCCACCGATAGCGTTGTTGAAGCTATTGAGGCTTTTCCCAACTATCCGATACTTGGCGTTCAATGGCATCCAGAAGCGATGGTCGGAGGCGGCGATACCCTGATGCTCAGGCTGTTCAGTTTCCTTGTGAGCAAAGCAACGCTCTATAATCGTGCAAAAGAGCTTCACGGTAAGATACTTTCCGTTGATACTCACACAGATACGCCAATGTGGTTTGACCGTCCGGGTTACGATTTTGCGTCCCGCGAACGAAGCCGCGTCAACCTTCCGAAGATGCAGGAAGGGATGCTCGACGGGGTTTTCCTTGCCGCGTTCATCGGTCAGGGCGGTAGGACGGACGATTCGCTTCAACTTGCAGTGAAGCGGGTGAACGATATCATCGGCAATATTCATCGCGTTGCCGAACAGAATGCCGATATTTGCCGGATAGCCGTTAAACCCGAAGATTTGATCAGCATTAAACGGGAAGGCAAAAAAACAATTTTTATAGGAATAGAAAACGGGTACGGCATAGGTAAAGATATTTCCAACATCAAGAAATTCAAAGAGTTGGGAGTGCTTTACATAACCCTCTGTCATTCATACGATAACGATATTTGCGACACGTCCACCAACACTAAAAACGAATGGGACGGACTTAGCCCGTTCGGCGAGGAAGTTGTGCGCGAGATGAACCGTCTTGGCATTATGGTTGACCTCTCCCATGCGGCCGAAAGCACTTTTTGGGACGTACTGAAAATGACCGATGTACCTGTAATATGCTCACATTCATCCGCTAAGGCTATCTGCGACCATGACCGCAACCTTACCGACGAGCAGCTGAAGGCGCTTGCGGAAAATGGCGGCGTCGTGCAGCTTTGTTTGTTGGACATGTACATAAACAATGACCGCGCAAAAGCCTCTATTGATGATGCAATAAGGCATATTGACCATATCGTGAGCGTAGCGGGGATTGATCATGTTGGCATTGGCACCGATTTCGACGGTGGCGGCGGCATCCTCGGTTGTCAGGGTCATAACGACTTGCTGCAGATTACCGTCAAACTGCTTGAGAAAGGCTATTCGGAAGAAGATATCGCCAAGATTTGGGGCGGCAACTTCTTACGTGTGATGGCGGCAGTGCAGGAGGGGGGATTAAGAATTAAAAATTAAGAATTAAGAATTAAAAATTAAGAATTAAGAGGCGCTACGTCTCTACGGAATTAAAAATTAAAATATGTCAGTAGCAACAATTGATGATAGCCGCAAGGTTACAACGCGACGCCTTACGGAAATGAAACAGAGGGGTGAGAAGATTTCGATGCTTACGGCCTACGACTATTCTATGGCTAAGATTATTGATCAAGCCGGTATGGACGTGATTCTTGTGGGCGATTCGGCTTCAAACGTTATGGCAGGAAATGTTACAACACTGCCGATAACGCTTGATCAGATGATTTATCACGGCAAATCGGTCGTCAAGGCGGTAAGGCGCGCCCTTGTGGTAGTGGATCTGCCGTTTGGAACGTATCAGGGCAACTCAAAAGAGGCTCTTGCGTCGGCTATCCGGGTGATGAAAGAGACGCATGCCGACAGCATCAAGATGGAAGGCGGCGCCGAGATAAAAGAATCTATTGAGCGCGTGCTTTGCGCCGGTATTCCCATAATGGGACATTTAGGGCTTACTCCCCAGTCTATCAATAAGTTCGGTACTTATGCAGTACGTGCACGCGAGGAAGCTGAAGCCCGGAAATTACTCGAAGATGCACATCTGCTTGAAGAATTAGGGTGTTTTGCCGTTGTACTTGAAAAAATTCCTGCGCAACTGACAAAACAAGTGTCTGAAGAGCTTACAATCCCCACTATCAGCATAGGAGCGGGGATGTATGCCGACGGACAAGTGCTTGTGATGCACGACATGCTGGGCATCAACAAGGAGTTCTCGCCCCGCTTCCTGCGCCGGTATGCCAATCTCTATGAGGTCATCACCAATGCCGTGCAAGGGTACATCAAGGACGTCAAAAGCGGCGATTTCCCTAACGAAGCCGAGCAATATTGACCTTTTTACTGCGCCGTCAGAATCCTCACCGGGCCTAATAACCCCGATTCCAACAACGGGGAATCTTTTTTGTAATGTTTGTGAGTTGTGAAAGTATAGCGATTGGTGGGTCGTTTCTCGCCTTTCAGCAACCAGTCGGGGAAATTGCCTTTTGTGATGCCGTCTTCGGGTTGCTGCTCGTCGCCTATCAGGCGGTTAGCCCACAGATTGACCACCTCAATCGTCAGTTCGTTTTTCCCTTTCTTCACTGCGGATGAAATCTCAACCTGCCATGGGGCTGTCCACACAACTCCCAAGTCCTTGCCGTTCAATGTAATACGGGCAATGTTTTTGACCTTTCCGAGATTGAGGTACAACGGCTTGTTTTTAATATCCGACAATTCAAACATGGTCTTGTAAAAAGCCGTACCTGAATAGTATTTTATCCCTTCATTGTCATGTAATCGCCAGTCAATCAGACTGTTAAATGTTATATTTTCTGGTCCGCCCCATTTCGGGTCGAATTTGACTTGCCATGGTTGATCGAGGGTCAGGACAGTAGTGAATGACGGGAAATTTTTAGAATAGATTGCTTCGTTACTCGCTTCTTCTTTTTCGCTCGCGGAAAAAATGACGGGTTGGGTAGCGTCTTTTTCAGGATGTGAAAACACCACAAAATAGCTTTCGTAAGGCTCAAAATGAAGCGGAATTGTTGTAAGCCCGTTATTTTCAGTGTATTCCGGAAGCGGGCGCCGTTCGCCGGTAACCGGATGCCACAGTTCGGGCTTAACGCCTGATATTCGCAGGGTTACTTCGGTATCCTGAGGTTGATCGGTGCGACTGGCAAGAAACCAGAAATCGTACTCCGGCAGGATATGGTGAGTATATCGCACTTCGCCTGCCGAAGAGAAATCGGGCGGCGTCATATCTTTCAATACGTTGGCAGTAAAGTCGTAATTCGGATAGAGATTATCGGCTTCGGTGCGCAGCCTGTCGCTGAAAATAATTTTCCCTTTACCGAAAGGCCTTGCAGTAACTGCCTCAGTAACAGGCTCTTTGCCCCAAAGTTCACCTGCCAAAATGCGCACTTCGTTGTCGCATACGGGATAGCCGGAAAGGCTTGGCGACTGCACGGGCGGCAAACCGACAACCGTAGCGCCTGCCCGCACTAAATCTACTATCTTTGCTAACAATTGGGGACGCATCGTTTTGAAACAAGGCAAAACAAGAATGCGATAGGTAGCGCCGGAAGGAAATACTACGCAACCATCCTCAACCGAAGCCTGATACAGCAGGCTTGGCGGGCATGCGTCGAAGCTATATCCCTTACGGTCAGGGAAATACTCTTTGCCGGAATAAGCCGAAGCAGGTGCGCGAAACACATGCGGAGCGCCTTCGGGAGCAAGATAGAGGATATCGGCAGAAGTGCGTCCCTGCTGCAACATGTACTGACAGCGGGCGACGTAGCGGTGGTAAGCGTCGGAAAGATACCACCATGTCTGGTTCCTGTCCCAGTGAAGTCCGTAAATACCCATCGTCATGCCCGGACGCACGTTATCGGGCAGCGGCTGATGTTGAAAAGTATGGTACATCAGCCTGTTGATGCCGGCGGCAAAAGCCCAGTCGCCCTGATTTTTAACCGAAGCGGGATATTGTTTCCATCCGTCGAAAGCAGCCGTAAATGCCTCCGCAGGAACGACATGCTGACCAATCAGGTTTGCAACCGATGAAGCCTCCGCAGCACCCCAAGAAGTGTTATATCCGTAGTAATCAAACTCTTCGGTACCGCCCCAAAATTCCGCCATCGGGACGTCGGCGGCAGCTGCAAGCTCCATGTCGGCCGCCGGATTCATATCATAAGGCTCGATAGAAACGTCAAGGCCGAACCTGTGAGCGTACCGGCGCACGAAACCAACATGATATTCGGCAAAAAGTTCCTGCGCCGTAAACCGCAAATCCCATAAAAAACGTTCGCTGACTTCGCGATTTTGCACTATAAGTCCCGCATAAACAGGATAATACGGCTGCGGGTCATAGCCGCGGCGGGCAGTGAACTCTTCCCTGAAACGCTTTGTCCAGTTCTGGGCGCCCATCTCCCAACTGTCTATATGTAAGGATTTTATGCCGCCGCCATCGGGCGTAGCGTGTGTGAATCCGAGTTTGTTAAACAATTTGCCGGTGAAGTTGCCGAAATGAGCTATCATAGCCGTCGTGTCCATTTTATCCGCCTCGAAACCAACTCCCGGCACTGGTGCGGGGCGTGTGGCGGCGCCATTGTTTCGCGCTCCAAAACGCATCACAACCCACTGGCCTGCAGGCGCTTCCCACTTGAGCGAGCCGTCGGGCTGCAAAGAAGAAGTCAAATCAATTATCTGCGATTTGTCAATAGCTTTGTCGCCGGCATGAGGCGCAAGGTTCTCATACAGAGGGATATACTGCGGCACACCCTCGACCGAGCTGTACGGTTTGCGGTAATAGAGCGCCCGCTCGTCAATTTCCGGTATGCGCATATAAGTTACACCCGAAACAACCGCCGTATCAATAACCGTCGCTCCGGCCGGAAACGCCAGCACTGCGACGTCGGAGTAATAATCTTCCCATTTTTTCAACGCTTCGGGTGTGAAAGCGCCTTTTCCGAAGAAAGGACGTTTGGGTTGAGGAACAGGCAAAACAATGTCCTGAACGCCTTTTCCGCCGGTAACAGTAACCGAAGAGCTGACCAAATGCTGCATAGACTGCTCCCCTTCGACCCACGGACCGCCGCTGCCGTTCCATCCCGGACCGATGCCCAGAACCATCTTGATGCCAAGCCTTTCGCACTCGTGCACCGCATGAACAAACAGCTCTTGCCACTCCTCGCTCATATAATCAACTGTCCCGCGCGGCACTCCTACGTTCACTTCAAGGAAAAGAACATAGCCGATTCCGGCGCGTTTCATCGCCTCAAGGTCTTTGGTGATGCCTTCGGAGGACAAGTTTCCATCCATAAAATACCAGTAAACACCGGCTCGCGCATCTTCGGGAGGCGAGTCAAAACCCCTCTCAAGGGACGTTAAATCATTATTGTTACAACCTGATGCTGAAATGATTAACAGAAATAAAAATAAATACTTTTTCATAGTTTTTGTGCTTATTACGGCTACAAAGTTAATGTTTAATTCTTTTTCACGAAGAGAAAATGCCCGAAAAAAGAAAAAAAATAATAATTTTGCAGTCAAAAAATGACCCCTACAATTAATAAAAAAATTATGATTTCATTCAAAAATTGTCTGCGGTGGACAGCAGTAGCCGCTTTGTTTTTGCATCCGGGATGTCAGGAAACGACTCCTGAAGCTGCATTTGAGAAATGTATTGACGCCGAAAAGCGTTACAATGCCGTTAGCGAAAAGATGGAGCAAGCCCGCAAGGACGGCTCGCTGACCGCTCAACTTGAAACCTCGCTCACAAAGGAGAGCGACGCTATGTTTGAAGAGGCCAAAGCTGTGTTCGCCGGCTTCTTCGGAAAGTATATCAACACCCCTTACGGACAGAAGATGTTTAAGGAATCACGCTGGGTCAGGCGGTTGAGCATGCCTCAAATGGAAGCAGTCATCGGCAAAGTAACGGACGAAACGTTCAAAAATACCGATGAATACAGGAATGCGGCCGACAGGGTGAAATACATGAAGGCGTCGGCTATCGGCAACCCGTACATAAATATTGTATCGTGCGACACCACCGGAAACGCTGTTGAGCTGTCGCAATTCGTCGGTCATGGCAAATATGTGCTGCTTGATTTTTGGGCGGCGTGGTGCCCCGATTGCCGCAAGGAGATGCCGCAAATAGTTGATATTTACAATCAATTCAAAGATAAAAATTTTGAGATAGTAAGCTATTCGCTTGATAGAAAAGAAGATGCGTGGAAAAAAGGAATTAATGACCTTAATATGAGTTGGATACAGATGTCGGATTTGGATTACTGGACATCCAAAGGCGCACTTTTTTATGCCGTACAGTGGATTCCGACAACAATTTTGCTTTCACCCGAAGGAAAAATCCTCGAAAGGGGACTTTCACCCGACAAATTGAAAGAAAAACTCAAAGAATTGCTATAAAAAATAACATAAATGAAAGTACTTAAATTCGGTGGGACGTCCGTAGGGTCTGTAGAAAGCATCCGAAACGTCAAAAAGATTGTTGAATCTGTTGATGAACCCGTTATAGTGGTCGTTTCGGCGCTCGGCGGCATCACGGATAAACTGATCTACACTTCAAAACTCGCATCATCGGGCTATGAAGCTTACAAAAATGAATTTCAACAGATAGTTTTGCGTCATAAGGCTGTTATTGAGGGAGTTGTCCCTGAAAATAACCGGCAAAAAGTAATGAAAGAAGTGATGGAAAACTTTGACGAACTGGAAAATATTTTTCGCGGAGTGTTCCTAATCAAAGACCTGTCTGCCAAAACGTCAGATACTATTGTCAGTTACGGCGAGAGGCTGTCGTCGGTCATAATCGCTGCCGTTATCCGTGGTGCGACGCTGTATGACGCACGGCATTTCATTCGCACACATCAGCAGTTCGGCAGGCATATAGTTGATTTTGAGCAAACTAACCAGCTTATTCGCGACACTTTCAATCCTCTGCCAAAGGTTGCGGTTGTGCCGGGTTTCATTTCTTCGAGCCTTGACAACGGCGAGACAACTAACCTTGGACGCGGCGGATCGGACTATACGGCCTCTATTATGGCAGCCGCCCTCAGCGCTTCAATCCTTGAGATTTGGACGGATGTGGATGGATTTATGACTGCCGATCCTAAAGTGATAAATTCAGCGTATGTCATTGATCGTCTGTCATTTACGGAGGCGATGGAGCTATGTAATTTCGGCGCCAAAGTCATTTATCCGCCTACCATTTACCCCGTTTTTCATAAAAATATCCCTATCCGCGTTTGCAACACTTTTAATCCGGATGCGCCCGGTACTTATATCACTAAGGAAGTGCCTGATAATGAGCGCAAATCTGTTATCAAAGGTATCTCTTCCATCAACGACACTTGCCTTGTAACCGTTCAGGGACTTGGAATGGTGGGCGTTATCGGAGTGAATCTCAGGATTTTCCGTGCGCTTGCCAACAACGGGATAAGCGTTTTTATGGTCTCGCAGGCAAGCTCTGAAAACAATACCACTTTTGCAGTCAAGAATGCTGATGCAGACTTGGCTGTGAAGGTGTTGAACGAGGAGTTTGCCGCCGAACGTGCACGCGGCGAGATTGATGACATGACGGCAGAACACGACCTCGCGACGGTAGCAATCGTAGGAGAAAACATGAAACGGACGCCCGGCATCGCCGGCAAGCTGTTCGGTACGCTCGGACGCGCCGGCATAAGTGTAATAGCCTGTGCACAAGGAGCTTCCGAGACAAATATCTCGTTTGTCATCAAACTTGAATACCTCCGCAAAGCGCTAAATTCTATTCATGATTCGTTCTTCCTGTCTGAATATAAGATGCTTAACCTGTTTATCACCGGCGTCGGCACTGTCGGAGGACATTTGCTCGAACAGATACGCCGCCAGCAGCAAAAGTTGATGCAACAGAACGGGGTGAAACTCAATGTGGTAGGCATTGCCAACTCGAAACGGCTGCTTATGAAACGCGAAGGGTTGGAGCTTGAAAACTGTATTGCCGACCTCAAAACTACCGGCATGGAATCGTCGCCTGTGATACTTCGCGACGAAATTGTGAAGATGAACATCTTCAACTCGGTGTTTGTGGACTGCACTTCGAGCGAAAAAATCGCCGGTCTGTACGAATCGCTACTGAACAAAAATATTTCTATCGTTGCGGCGAACAAAATTGCGGCTTCGTCAGCCTACAAGGACTATATCACGCTTAAAGAGACCGCCCGCAAGCGTGGCATCAAGTTTCTTTTCGAGACGAATGTGGGCGCCGGTTTGCCGGTCATCAATACGATGAACGACCTGATTAACAGCGGAGACCACATCCTGCGGCTCGAAGCGGTGCTGTCTGGGACGCTGAATTTTATTTTCAATACAATCAGCGCACAAATACCTCTCAGTAAGGCTATTAGGATGGCTGTGGACGCTAAGTACGCCGAGCCTGACCCGCGCATAGACCTGAGCGGCAAAGACGTTATCCGCAAACTTGTTATTTTAGCCCGTGAAGCCGGCTATGTAGTTGAGCAAAAGGATGTTAAGACTAATTTGTTCATTCCGAAAAAATATTTTGATGGCTCGCTCGACGATTTTTGGAAAGCGATTCCCGCTCTTGACGCCGATTTTGAAGAGACGCGGAAGCGGCTCGCCGCCGAAGGTAAGCGGTTGCGGTTCGTTGCGAGCATGAATAAAGGCGACTGCTCGGTCGGTTTGATTGAGGTCAGCGCCGCGCATCCGTTGTATGAACTCGAAGGCAGCAACAATATTATAATGATATCTACCGAACGCTATTACGATTACCCCATGATTATCAAGGGTTACGGCGCCGGAGCCGACGTTACGGCAGCCGGAGTTTTTGCAGATATTATTTCAATTGCAAATATTAGATGAACATTTTTTTTGCAAATTAAAATTTTTTGTATCTTTGCGCTCTGAAATATTCAAATTTTTAATAAAAAATGACATGAAAAGAGAGTTTTTAATTACAGCGGCATTGTTTTTGGCCGCATCGTTCGGTAGTATCAACGCTAAGGGGCTGAATCCCGATACTACAGTGATTACAAAGCACCAGACCACTATTAAGGGTCAGGCTATCAGTTACACGGCTACAACGGGAATGCAGCCCGTGTTTGACGACCAGCGCAAGCCCATTGCGGCGGTCAACTACGTTTATTACGAGCGCGACGGCATCAAAGACCGTGACCATCGCCCGCTGTTCATCTCGTTTAACGGCGGGCCGGGCACGGCGTCGGTATGGATGCAGATCGGGTTTACCGGTCCCGCGTTGCTCAAAGTTGATGACGAAGGTTATCCGGTGATGCCATACGGAACCGAGAATAACCCGTATTCTATACTCGATATCGCTGATATCGTGTATATTAACCCTGTTAATACGGGATACTCGCGCGTTTTGGAAAAAGAAACCGATCCGAAGCAGTTTTTCGGCGTAAACGAAGACATCAACTATTTGGCAACTTGGATTACAAACTTTGTTACGCGCATAAACCGTTGGAACTCACCTAAATACATAATAGGTGAAAGTTACGGAACTACGCGCGTGTCGGGTCTTGCTTTTGCTCTTCAGAGCGGGCACTGGATGTTTCTTAACGGAGTGATACTCGTTTCCGCCACGGAACTCGGTATTCGTCGCGACGGGCCTGTGGATGAGGCTCTTACGCTTCCGTACATGGCTGCAACGGCATGGTATCACAAGGCGCTCGCATCCGACCTGCAACAGAAGGATTTGCTTGATATACTGCCAGAAGTCGAGAAGTTTACCGTAGATGAATATATCCCCGCGCTGGCATGGGGAGGCGCTTTGCCCGACGCTCGCCGCAAGGAGATAGCGCGCAAGGTGTCGCACTATGCGGGCATCTCCGAAAAGGCTGTCCTTGAGCGCAATCTGACTATCCCGACCTCCTTTTTCTGGAAGGAACTGCTTCGGGATAAGGGCTTTACGGTTGGACGTCTTGATTCGCGCTACAAAGGCATTGACCTGAGGGATGGCGGCGACAGACCCGATTATAACGCCGAAATGACCGCTTGGGAACAATCTTTTGCACCGGCTATAAATTCTTATCTTCGTAACGAGCTGAATTACAAGACGGATCTTGAGTATTACATCTTCGGTCCTGTCCGCCCGTGGAACAATCAAAACGACCGTACGGGCGTCAGCCTGATGAATGCCGTCGCGCAAAATCCTTATCTTAAGGTACTTCTGATGTCAGGCTACTATGACGGCGCATGCGATTATTTCAACTCGAAATACAATTTCTGGCAGATGGATAAGGGCGGCAAGTTTCAGGATCGCTTCTTTTTCAAGGGCTACCGCAGCGGACACATGATGTACCTCCGCAAGGAAGACCTGAAACAGGCGAACGATGACCTTCGCGACTTCGTAAACAGCACCTTGCCGAAAGAAGGCCAGGCGGCAAAATATTAATTAAAATAAAAAAAGATGTCAAGGTACGTATTACTGGCGATTGCCATTGTCGGCATATCAGCGTCATCTGTCGCACAGGTGGATGATATATCATTGTGTTTCAGGAATTTAGAGAAAGAACGTAAGGTGCTTGCAGGGCAGATAGAAAGTGCGCCCGCAACCGAAAAAACGGCTTTGCTAAAAAAAGCTCTTGACCTCGGAATGTGGGAACAGGCTTATGCCGTCATCACCGGCGACAAAAAATTCAAAGACTATGAGCGCAATCCGTTATTAGCTTATTATCAGATACTTAACAACGATTACGCCAAGGCGGAAACATTAGTGAACAAAACGCTGAAATCCAAGCCGAACAGCATTGAAGCTAACAAACTGAAAATAAGGTTGTTAATAGAAGCATGGAAGCTCGACGAGGCGGTAACGGCAGCGGAGGCATTGGAGTTGAAAGCGCCCGACGACCTTGAGGTCAGTCTGCTGAAAGGCCGTGCATTGCTGCTTCAACGCAAGTACGACGAAGCGACGTCATTGGTGGCGGCTCTCCACAAAAAATATCCCGAAAAGGGTGGCGTTTATCGTCTTGAGGCGGATATTTATTTTTGGAACCTTCAGCCTGAGAAAGCCGAGCCGCTGCTTGTTAAATCGCTTGAAATAGAGCCGTTTGACGCCGACGCCCGCTTTAGTTACGGTTATGCTATCTGGCGCCGGATTGACGCTACCCAACTCGACCGCATGGCTGACCAGTGGGAGCTTGCTTTGGCATTGAATCCGCTTCATTTCCAGACACATTGGCACTGGGGTAACGGGCATACCAACCGCACTTTCGCCGACTATGCCGATCCCGACGAAACAGATATCCGCGCCCGTTTGGATGTTGCCGACAACCTTTTCACTGCGGGCAAAATTGAAGAAGCCATTGCATTGACGCGCCAAGTGGAAACCGAATATCCGTCGTCCGTTTTGCCGTTGATGCACCGCGCATCGCTATGGTACGGCGATTTCGACAATCCGGAACGCGCCGGCAGACTTGATTCCGCTCAAATCATGTTCGATAACATCCTGAAAATCAAGCAACACTACGGACCGGCGCACAACGGCCTGTCTGCCGTCATCAAATCGAAGCGCATACCGTATCTCGCTTTTTACGATTCGATAACTAACGTGCTGCGTAATACTAAGATAGCCGATCAGGCAACGTTTGAAACTATCTTTCCGGACGCCGGTTATTATCCGGGTACTTTAGCTAAAGCAATGGCTTACAATCAGTTAAATACTGCCGTAGTCTATTTTCCTTTTCTTAAGAAGCAAAATGAAAAGTTCATCATCCCGCCGCTCCACAAAGACCTTGCGATAGCGATGAACAGCCCCAATTTCCGCTATTCAACAACGTTTGACAACCGCCAGTGGATGGATATCCGCGGCGTGGGAAGCGGTGCGGCGGACATCGGGTACGTCGAACGCGGCGCTTACATGGAACGTAACGTTATTCTGCATGAATTTGTCCACCAGTTTCACGACGCGGTGCTGACCGACGAACAGAACCGTCGCATCCGAGCGCTCTATTACAACGCTATGGCTAATAACTTGACGCTTGATTATTACTCGGAAAACAATGAACATGAGTATCTTGCGCAGACTTATCCCGCCTATTTCGAGCCGATGAAGGTTCACCCGCTTGATTTCAAGTCAATGAACACCACTTCCGCGCTTAAAACGAAAGACCCGGAGATGTACGCTTTCCTTGACGCACTTATCGCCAACGAGAGGCGTTATTTGGCAGGCGACCATAAGGCCATGGCGTCAAACTGGGCGCAGGTCTATGTTAATATGAGCCGCAGGGAACGGCGAGACCGCTCTAAAGCCATTCAATATCTTGATTCCGCGTTGATTTACGACAGCCGCTATCAGCCCGCTTTGCTCGCAAAAGCGTCGCTACAACTACTTGATAATGACACTGTTGGCGCATTGGCGTCAATAAAAGCCTCCGAAGCGATTGATCCCTCTTATGCCCCGACTTACCGCTCGTATGCCGATTATGTGCGCAAAACGGAGAAAGATCCCCAAAAGGCGCTTTCAAAGCAGGTTGAATGGCTGCAAAAGGCGCTTTCGCTCGAAAAAGATTTGCAGACGAAAGCGGGAATGGCAGGATCGTTGCGGCAGTTATGGATGGATTACTCCCACATCCCCGAAGCTATAGAAGCTGCTGATGACTACGTACTTACAGGCGCGGAAGTCTCGACCTACCTGCGCGACCGCAAAGACGACGCCCGCATGTTCGCCGCCTACCGGAGGGCGATGATGCACTTTGAAGATCAGTTGCCGATTATGGACAGCCTCGTTCAAAAGAAGCCGCAGAACTACAACTATTCCCTCAACTATGCCGATGCGCTGACTGCAAACGACGAATTTGACAAGTCCATAGCGTTGATGCAGAAAGTGCAGCGTATTTTTGCATCGAATCGCAGCCGCCGCCCAGACTTCGATTTGCGCATTGCCGAAGCGTATTTCGCTAAAAATCAGACGGATTCGGCTCGGCTGTACTATGATTTTGTCAAAACAAACAAGTCCCGCCTCAGTCCCGACGATACACAACGCCTTTACCGCCTGTCGTTAGAGTTGAACACGGGCGACGAGA
This sequence comes from Tannerella sp., assembly GCA_031272655.1. GTDB lineage: Bacteria > Bacteroidota > Bacteroidia > Bacteroidales > Tannerellaceae > Tannerella. The sequence continues at coordinate 6,717 of JAISTJ010000187.1, read as the reverse complement.
TTCCGGATGTAAAACCCACTTACCCCGAAAATGGCATGATGTACATCGCTTCGTGCCATCTGACAAAGGCTATGGCGCTCGAAAAAGCCGGTCGCAAGGCGGAAGCTTACAATGAGTATAACGCCGCATGGGAAGCTAATCCGCGCCTTGTGCCTGCCAAGGACGGCATCCGCAGGACAATAGACCCTAAAGTTTTGGAAGAAAAAATTGCAAAAGTTAAATTTAAATAGTTATGAAACACATTGGCAAATTGTTGATAATCAGCTTTTTAGCTATAATATTTTCTTGTAGCGACAAGCCGCAAGTTAAGGTTTACGGCTGGACGGGAGAGGGCAGGAACTCTACTTTGGAATCGCTGACGGAACATTTTAAAGAATTGAAACAGAAAGGCCTCGTCGGCGTCTGTCATGGCGTAGGCGCTGATATTGAGCGCATTGAACGTGCCGCAAAAGCTGCGCACGCCGCTGGATTGGAGTTTCACGCATGGCATGCGACGATGGTGCAGCATCATGTGGATTCGTCATGGTATGCGGTTAATCGCAACGGCGAGTCGGCTTTCAAAGTGCAGGCTTACGTGCCGCATTACAGGTTTATGTGTCCCGGGCGGGAGGAAGTCTTTGATTATTTGGCAGATCTGTATGGAAAAATGGCTGATATTCCGGAATTGGACTATGTTCACCTTGATTATATCCGTTTTCCGGACGTCATTTTGCCGCGTGGACTGTGGGACAAGTACGGTTTGGTGATGAACGAGGAATATCCGGTAGCGGATTATTGTTATTGCGACCGGTGCGTTTCGCAGTTTAAGGAAAAGACTGGGATAGATATCCGTTCGTATGCAGACCCTTCGACTTGCGAGGAATGGAAACAGTTCCGCTATGATCAAATTACTTCTTTGGTCAACCGTTTGGTGGATGTAGTCCATTCCAAAGGCAAGAAAATCAGCGCTGCCGTGTTCCCCGGCCCTTCTTTGTCAAAAAAGTTGGTGCGTCAGGAATGGAATAAATGGAACGTTGATGTCTTTTTCCCTATGAACTACAACGATTTCTATCTCGAAGGCGCTGATTGGTTGCAAGTTATAACAAAAGAAGAAACTGATGCCATTGCGGGCAGAGCGCCCGTTTACAGCGGTCTTTTTATCTGTCGCGACTGGCAAAACAAAGCAAGTATTAAAGATCCTGAAGGTCACGGACTTCTGCCGTCGGAGATTGAAGAAGCCGTGCGCGGCTCAATGGAAAGCGGCGCTGCAGGTGTATGTCTTTTTACACCCGGCAGTATGACCGACGACCATTGGAAAGCCCTCGAAAAAGCGATACGGCGAAAATATTGAAAATAAACGGCTTAATAGCCTGTCTTAAATAAAAACAAATGAAAACAAAAGTAAACTTATTATTATTTCTAATATCCTGTGTGTCAGCAACTTATGGACAAGCTGATATGAAAAGTTATTTAAATGAGGTTAAACAGGAGTTGCAGAAAGTCTGGCCGTCAAACAGGACTGTGAACTTCGTCTTTCATGGCCACAGCGTGCCTTCGGGGTATTTCAAGACGCCCGATGTGCGCACTTTGCAGGCGTATCCTCATCAGACGCTCGAACAGATAAAGGCGCAATACCCGCTTGCCGTTGTTAACAGCATCGTTACGGCTATCGGAGGCGAGCAGTCGGAAAGCGGCGCAAAGCGTTTTGAAGCAGATGTCCTGACGCATAAACCGGATGTGCTTTTCATAGATTATGCACTGAATGACAGGGGTTTAGGGCTTGAACGGGCAAAAGCGGCTTGGGAACAGATGATAAAGAAAGCTTTAGAGCTGAATATCAAGGTGATACTGCTGACCCCAACGCCCGACTGGACGGTTGATATACTTGATGAAAACTCGCCGCTTGAGCAGCACTCGCGCCAGATAAGGGAGTTGGCCGCGAAATACGGCGTCGGACTTGTTGACAGTTACGCCGCTTTCAAAGATTTGGTCGGTAAAGGCAACAGGATTGAAACGTATATGAGCCAGATAAATCACCCGAACAGGCAAGGCCATTTAGTAGTTACAAACCTGATTATGAAGTGGTTAACCGACGAAAAACAACCTCAAAACGAATCAGCCGTAACAGCATACCTATCCGGAAATCCGCATCCGGAAGCGCTCGGAAGCGGACTTACGATGGATAACCTGCGTTGCGAATACCTTCAAAACCCGCTTGGAATAGATGTTGTGAATCCCCGTTTCAGTTGGGAACTGCTGTCGGCAGGGACAGATAAAAAGCAAAAGGCGTACAGGATACTCGTAGCGACTGATATTGAGATACTTACAGAAGGCAAAGCGGACGTCTGGGACAGCAAAAAAACAAACAGCAATGCTTCAAATCAAATAATTTATGCCGGTAAACCTTTAAAAGCCAATACTTTATATTACTGGAAGGCGTGTGTATGGGACGAGAAAGGCAAGCAGTCGGAATGGAGTCCGGCAGCGCATTTCTTTGTCGGGCCGTTGACGGCATCCGACTGGCAGGCATGGTGGATCGGCGAGAGGGAATACCCTGTTCATCAGGATGATAGCTACTATCCGTACAACGGTTTTGTGTCCGCCCCAGTCAAAGACGCCGATGCCAAAAGATGGCTTTTGATAGATTTGGGGAAAGTGCAACCTCTTGATGTCCTGAAGATTCACCCCGTTTACAAGCGGGAAAGGGCTTTTCCAATAAGATTTACCGTTGAAATCGCCTCAAATGCCGATTTCAGCGATTCGCAAGTGATTGTAAATGAGACAGATAACGATATAACTATTCAGCCGGCAGAATTTTATTACAAAAAATTTGATAAACCATTAAACGGCAGATATTTAAGGCTTAACGTCCTGAAATCATCTAAAACTCGGAATGACAGGTATGAATACGGGATAGCGGAGTTTGAGGCGTTGTACGATATGGAAAATAAGGCTCTGTATCAGCATGTTGCGCTTTCGGATACCTCTTTTGCCATGTACGGCTGGCAGTTTAAGTTCCCGTCCGACGGCGCTTTGGTTACCGATGGTTTCGTGAAGCCGAATAACCTCTATCATCTGTACGATATGAAGATGCCGCCCTCCCCGATGATTCGTAAAGAGTTTGTAATCAGAAAAAAAATCAGGAATGCGTTTTTAACTGCTTCATCCAAAGGCATTTACGAATTGTATATGAATGGCGAAAAAGTCGGTAAAAACATTTTTGCACCGGAGTTTACTTCTTACGACAAACATCTTCAGCATCAGACTTATGACGTCAGCGGACTGTTAAAAGAGGGCGGCAATGCGATAGGCGTGATGCTTGCTGACGGTTGGTATGCCGGTCCGCGGCATCTTGCGCCGGGCAGGGGCGGTTACGGGTTGTTCAGGCAGTTTCTCGGACAGTTGCTGATCATTTACGAAGACGGGACTAAGGAAACAATTGCAACCGACTACAGCTGGAAGTTCCGTCAACAAAGCCCTGTTACAGAGGCGTCTTTCTTCAACGGTGAAGTGTATGAGGCTGATAAAGAGCAGAATGGATGGACAAAACCTGAATTTAACGATTCTGGATGGGACGAGCCTGCGACATATCCTGTCGGAGCTTCGCCGCTGTGTGCGCAAATGAATGAGCCTGTGAGTGTTATCAAAGAATTGAAACCTGTTTCCGTCCACAAATCGGGTCGCAATAAGTATATTTTTGACCTCGGACAGAACATGGTAGGGTGGTGCAGGCTGAAAATCCCTTATAATCCGGAGCGTCCGGTACGTTTGCGTTACGGCGAAATGATTTATGATGACGGCACTTTATATACTGATAATCTGCGTGATGCGAAGCCCGTTGATGTCTATATCCCCGCGAATGAAACGGCGATTGATTATGAGCCGCGGTTTACATATCATGGTTTCCGTTACGTAGAAGTGGAAGGATTGACTGAAAAGCCTGATATAGAGATTATTACAGGTAAGGTAACGGCTTCGGCATCACCTGTAACGGGTTATTTTGAGACGTCCGACAAAGATATAAATAAACTGTGGGAAAACATACGCTGGACGCAGTGGGGCAACCAGATTTCCATTCCGACCGACTGCCCGCAACGCGATGAGAGGTTAGGTTGGATGGCCGACGCACAGGTGTTTTCACAAAATGCTATCTATAACCTCGATATGGCCGGTTTTTACACTAAGTTTTTGCGCGACATCCGCGATTCTCAGCTTGAAGACGGGCGTTTCACCGATATTTCGCCGTTTGACGGGCTTTGGAAGTGCTTCTACAACGGACCCGGCTGGGCTGATGCAGGCGTTGTAATTCCATGGCAACTATACCGGAATTACAACGACAAACGCATCCTTCAGGTTCAGTATGAGGCTATTAAGAAGTTTGTGGACTTTAATCACGCTCATAATCAGGACTTTATCTGGCGGAATGTGCGCGGCAACGACTATGGCGATTGGCTCAACGGCAACACTATCGTTTCCGTTCCCGATTACCCCAAAACGGGCGCACAGATGGATAAAGAGGCCTTTTCAACCGCCTATTTCGCCCTTTCCACCGAGATTCTCGCCCAATCGGCGCGGCTTTTGGGCAAAGAAAGCGATTTCAAATATTATGGAAATCTTGCGGCTTCGATAAGGAAAGCCTTTGTAAATGAGTATGTTGCGTCTGACGGGAAGATAAAAGACGATACTCAGGCAAGTTACGCTATTGCGCTGCAGTTCAACCTTTTACCGCAGGAGTTAAGGGCTAAAGCCGCTTCACACATGGCAGAAGCCGTCAAGAAATACGATTACCGCCTCTCAACAGGCTTTCATTCAACTATTTGCCTGATGAAGCAGCTGTGCGAATATGGCTATACCGACATAGCATACCGTTTGCTGACGAGCCGCCGCTTCCCGTCTTGGTTTTACTCTATAGATCAGGGCGCTACGACGGTGTGGGAACGCTGGGACGGATATGTCGCCGGTCGCGGCTTTCAGGATCCGAGCATGAATTCGTTCAACCATGTCGCTCTGGGAGCGGTCGGCGAGTGGATGTACAGCCATATCCTCGGCATCAGGCCTGATGACAGCCAACCCGGATTCCGGCAATTCGTTATCAAACCCTGTCCGGGTGATATATTAACTTGGGCAAAAGGCAGTTATCACAGCATAAACGGCATGATAGAAGTTTCATGGACAAAAACGGACGGCGTATTTAAGCTCGAAGTATCGGTCCCCGCCAACACCACCGCCACAGTGATACTGCCTGATAATAAGCAATATAAAGTAGGTTCGGGTCATCACCGGTTTTGAAATTAGTTTGCTGTGTACTTGCCAGTTGCGCGTTAAACACTGCCTTTCGGAGGACGTGCGTTTCGTTTCATGATTCTGCTTAGGTACATATTAACTGATATCCAGATGATTAAGTCCGTCAGGAAAATGAAAGTGCTGTTTAGATGTCCTATCAGTATGATGTTGAGGCAGAACATCAAAATGTTGAATAACAATATGCAAATCAGTGATTTAGTGTTTGACAGGCCGAGGTTTTGGAGTTTGTGGTGAATGTGGTTGCGATCCGGCATAAAAAGGTTTGAACGCTTTTTAAACCGGACAAAGATGACGCGAAGTATGTCGAGCAACGGCACGAGCAGTGCAGAGAAAGCTATCACGAACGAGTGCGACGCGAAATATGGACTTTCGGGCGACAGGCAAACATAATGCACTGATAAATAGGCAAGTATAAAACCCAGAGTGAGGCTTCCCGAATCACCCATAAAGAGTTTGCGCCCGCGTTTGACGTTCCCGAAAACATTGTACCAAAAGAACGGTAGCAGCACGCCTACCGTACTGAAAGACAGCGCCGAGTACGTCCAAAGACCCTGAGTGAGGTACATCACACCAAATACACTCAGGGCGAAAATGGAAATTCCGGAAGCAAGCCCATCCATGCCGTCAATAAGGTTTATTGCATTGGTAATCAGTACTATAATGAGTACAGTTAGAGGCATTCCAATATAAAACGGAATGGAGTGAATCCATAAAAAACCATAAAGATTGTTTATGTACATCCCTGATAACAAGATCATTATGGCAGCCGCGATTTGCAGCATGAACTTATAGATAAACCGCAACCCTACAAGGTCGTCTTTTATTCCGCCGAGGTAAAGCAGGATCATTCCGCAGAAAAAGAGGTTAAACTTAATATTATCAGGGATTTCACCTTTGAAACCGTACTTTTCGCCAAGCAGGTAATAAAAGCCGAAAGACAGCATTAACGAGAACAGGATACACGGCACAAACGAGATGCCGCCGATTCGCGGAACGGCGCCAGTATGGGTTTTCCTGTCGTCAATACTGTCGTAAAGTTGATGCTTGTTTGCTATGACGAGGATTTTCGGAATGATAAGCATCGCAAAAACCATTGACGACAAAAATGCGACTAATATTAATAAATAGTTCATTAAAAACTAAATTAATGAATAACGTTTTGAAACGATAAATAAACAAACTTTTGACCTACTTTATAGATTAGTTTGCAAACTGCAAAGATAATAAAAAAAATCAAAAAGAAATAGTTTTTGAGCGAAAACAACAAATTATTGATATTTTTCTGCTAATTTTGCACCCCGAAACTATAAGATTTATATGCCGACAATATCATCACGCGGCGTCAGCATGCCTGAGTCGCCGATACGAAAGTTAGTGCCGCTGGCTAACAGAGCCAAGGCAAAGGGGATAAAAGTTTATCATCTCAACATAGGT